>JANPAO010000036.1:0-1506 GCA_031429955.1 Phenylobacterium sp.
CCGTCCCCCGGTTCTTGGCCAGCGGAAGACTCACTCGGACGACGGTCGCCTGATGTGGATCGGAGCGGGTAAACCGCTCCAGGAACGCGTCCCCAGCCCTCAGAAGCGCCGGCTGATCGACGATCCGCTTGGCAATCTCCACCATCCGGAGATAGGCCCGGCGCTCATGGGGATCGTAGAAGGTCTGCTTGAGGGGCAGGGATTGGACGAATTGCTCACCCCCGGTCATGACGTCCTCGGCATTGATGCGACACCCTCATCATGAGATCGCACACACTGCGCCTGCAAGCCTAACGTTTTGGATTGACGCGTTAGCAGCGATACTGGTTCCCTAAATGTTCTTGCTCTTTTCGCGCGTTTCTGGCAAGATATGGCTATCGGTCGGAACTGCGCGTGGCGGGTCCTTGGGCCGGAATCCCCAAAATTTCAGGATGTTGCCATGAGCCAGAAACGTGTCTGGGGCGAGGTTGCCCAGATTGTGGAGGAGGTGTGTTTGCGGTTGGAGGCTGGAGATCCGCTGGCGGTGGTGTGTCGCGACGAAGAGATGCCGCACCTGTCGACCCTGCGGGGCTGGCTGGAGCGGTTTCCAGACCTGCAGGCCAAGGTGGCCGCCGCGCGGGCCGTGGGGTTGGAGGTGCAGAGGGCGCGACCCTTGGTGGGGCGGGTGCGGCCGGTGGCATTCGATGAGGTCCTGGGGGACGCGGTTTGCGCGCGGCTGGCGGCAGGGTCAAAGGGGCTGGAGGCGGTGTGCGCCGCCGTGGACATGCCCTCCTCGGCCACGGTCTATCGGTGGCTGGCAGACTATCCGGAGTTCGCGACCCAGTATGGTCAGGCCCGCCAGGTCCAGGCCCACCGCATGTTTGATGAGGCCCGCGCCATCGCCAAGGCGGCCACCACAAAGTCAGCCGCCGTGGCCAAGCTGCGGATCGACACCCTGAAATGGCAAGCGGCCAAGCTGGCACCGCGGGTCTATGGGGCGCGGGTGGAGCGCGACCTGGAGCCGGAGACCCCGGTGTTCAATGTGCATATCCGCGACCTGCGCCTGGAGAGCGAGGTGAAGGTCCTGCGGCGGATGATTGCAGAGGCGGGGATGAGCCTGCCGGAGGTTTCGGCCAAGAATGAGATCCCCGAGGTGGTGCCAGGACTGAACCGGGGAACGACGGCCCGGTTGATGGCGGAGGGGAAGCTGCCTGGGAGTATGGGGCCGTCCCTGGAGGGTTCGTCGTCGGTGGAGGCGGAGAACTGGTTGTGAGTTGGGTTTGACACCGCTCATCCGGGGGGAGGCACCTCGAGAGACACATGGCCAACGCTGTCATCCCGGAAAGGCGCAGCCTTGTCCGGGATCCATAGGCGCGGGGCCAGCCGGCTAGATCGGTGCCTATGGGTCCCGGTCTTCCGCCTGCGGCGAAAACCGGGATGACGGGGTTGTTGTGCGCGCCGCGGGGCCTCGTGTGCCCTCTCACCCGTGCCCGTGCCGATGGTGTAGGTCGGGGTAGTGGGGGTGGG
>JANPAO010000037.1:0-5494 GCA_031429955.1 Phenylobacterium sp.
GGCGGCGGCTCAGTCGGCTGCGAGCCTGATGCGCGCGGTCAGGCCTCCCGCGGCACCAGGGCCAAGCTCCAGGCTCCCGCCCATGGCCTGGCATAACAGGTTGGCGATCGGCAGGCCCAGGCCCGCTCCCTCACTGCGTCGGGTCAGGGTGCTGTCGCCCTGCTCAAAGGGCCGCAGAAGCCGGGGGAGATCCGACGGCGCGATGCCTGGTCCCTGGTCGCTTATGGTAATCTCCACCTCGGCCTCGCAATAGCTCGCCTCAACCGTGATCACAGAGCCCTCAGGGGAGAACACCAGGGCATTGTGGAGCAGGTTGGACAGCACGGTGCGCAGACCGCGACCGTCGGCCGTAACGCAGGGCAGGTCCTCGGCCGGTTGGATCTGGATGGCGATTTTCTGCTGCAGAATGTCCTCCCGCAGGCCTTCCAGCACGTCGTCAAGGGCGTGATCCAGGGGTTCGCGCCCCATGTCGAGGTCAGCGGCTCGACCATCGAGACGCGCGATCT
This sequence comes from Phenylobacterium sp., assembly GCA_031429955.1. Taxonomy (GTDB): domain Bacteria; phylum Pseudomonadota; class Alphaproteobacteria; order Caulobacterales; family Caulobacteraceae; genus Phenylobacterium. Next base: position 507 of record JANPAO010000037.1, read on the forward strand.
CCAGGATCTGATTGACCAGGTTCAACAGCCGCCGGCCACTGGCCTGAATGATTTGGGCATAGTCCTTGTACTGGGGTGCCCCCAAGGGGCCATAGAGCTCTTGCGAGATGATCTCGGAGAAGCCCAGAATGGAATTGAGTGGTGTCCTGAGCTCATGGCTGACCATGCGCAGGAACCCGCGCTGACGTTCATCAAGGTCAATGTCCCGCCGCAGGCGCCGGTGGCTTTGCGTGGGCTGAGCCGTCGGAGGCTCCAGGGGGGTCGGGGGTGCCGCTGGAGACATGGATCTGGGAGCGCGCCTTCAAAGGAAGTACCAGGGTGGGCTGGCTCGATTACGATTTCCTTTCCAGGCGTGTGATCACGCGCTTGAACTTCGTCGCCCAGAACGCGAGGAGCCTCGCGAGGACTCATCGGGGTGGTTAAGGTTTCAACGTGGCGCTCCAGGCGCGCCAGGGGCTCGAAAGCAGGACGTGGTCGAAAGCGCCGCCAACCGACCTATGGGAACGCCCGGTGCGCAAGCGCCGAGGGAGGCCCTGTGGTGGCACGCGATCTGGCTGGCGTTGCTGGCCCTGGGTGCCGGCATTTTGCTCCTGACCATGGATGTTCCGTCAGCGGCCCTGGTTGCGCTGGGCCTGGGCGCGCTGCCAGCCCTCGCGGGCCTGCTGTTGGCGCGCTCACGCCATGTGGCAGCCCATAGCCTGATCCTGTTCAACTGGGGTGCCGGCGGGGTCCTTGCGGCCCTGCTGACCGGTGGAGCGGCCGGCCCTATGGCGGTCTGGCTGTTGGCACCTTTGGCGGCAGCGGCGGCCATGGCGCGAACCGATCGGCTGGCCCTGGGAGCCGCCGTCAGCCTTGTGGGAATGGGTTTGGCTCTGATGGCCAGCCTGACCCTCAGCCTGCCACCGCCGCCTCGCTATGACGTGGCTCTTGGCCTGGGTGCGGTGGCGGTGATGACCCTGGGTATCAGCCTGGGCCTGGCCCTGATCGTCCTGCAGCGGCGGGTCGTTTTGGACACCCGCCGTCGAGGCCAGGTCGAGACCCGGCTACGCGAAGCCCTGGTGGATCAACCTCACCTGCTGATCTCGGTGCAGACCGACGGCAAGCTGTCGGCTGCCTGGGGCCAGGCCCCGCGTGGCCTAAAGGGACAGGTGCTGGTGGGGCGGTCGCTGGTCCACCTGGCCACGCCCTCTGATCGCCCACGGCTGGCCCTGGCGCTGCAGACCGCCCAGGCAGAGGGCTATGCCGAGATCGGCTTTGCCCCGGCGGGCTCTCCCAGCTTCTGGCACGAGCTGACCCTGCGACGGGTCAATACGGCGAGGCTGGCCGGCTCGATCCGCGATGCCGGACCTCAGAGGGACAGAGAATTTGCCCTAGATCAGGCACGCCTGGAGGCCGAGGCGGCCAATGCGGGCAAATCCCGCTTCCTGGCCAATATGAGTCACGAGCTGCGAACGCCCCTGAACGCTATCATGGGCTTCTCCGACATCATGCGGCAATCCCTGTTTGGCCCGATGCCCGCCAAGTACGGCGATTATTCGGCGATGATCCATGAGTCCGGGGAACACCTGCTGGAACTGATCAACGACGTGCTGGACATGTCGAAGATTGAGGCTGAACGCTTCGAGCTTCATCGCGAGGAATTTGACGCCCGCGACGCGGTTTCGGCTGTCATGCGCTTGATGCGAGGCCAGGCAGATCGAGCCGGTGTGAACCTTCGCGGCCTCCTGCCCAAGGAACCTCTGGACGTCGAGGCCGACCGACGCGCGCTGAAGCAGATCGCCCTCAACCTGATCTCCAACGCTCTCAAATTTACCCCCAGGGGCGGATCGGTGACCGTCACAGCCCAGGCTGAGGGGTCGGTGTTGGAACTGGTGGTGGCCGACACCGGGACAGGCATCAGTGCCGAGGATCTGCGCCGGCTGGGCCGACCCTTTGAGCAGGCCGGTGACGCCGAGCAGAGGGCCGCCGGGACCGGGCTGGGCCTGTCCCTGGTCCGGGCCTTCGCCGAACTTCACGGCGGCGACATGGCCCTGGAGAGCGTGCTGGGGGAGGGGAGCACCATTACCGTGCGCCTGCCTGTCATGGTAACAGAGCCTGCCGTCCCTATGCCCTCCGAGGCCGTACTCCAGGAGTCTTGAGCACCCTGGCCCTAGCGGTTGGCGACCTGCAGGAAGGCGCGACCGGCGGCGAAGTCTCCGACTTCGATATAGGCCCGGCGTGGGGCTTGGCCCTCGAACAGGAATTCGATCATCACCGCCTCTCGCGGATCAAGTCCAGACAGGGTTCGTGCCGCCTCGGCCGGGAACCGGAAGGCCCAACCCGACTTGAGATCCTTCGGCAGCAGGTCGAGACCCGCGCGGCTGCGGGCTTCCGCCGAAAAGGCCGTCTGTGCCGTCACCGGCGGCAGTCGCCGGGTCAGGGGCAGCCGCTCGAGGCTCTCGCCACGCGCGTCCAGATAGGGGCCAAGGGTTAGATCGACGTCCCGCAACACCAGGCGCGCGGCATAGGGCGCGCCACCGCCCTCGAAATTGACAATGGCCATCAGGCGGTTGGCCCCGACGCGACCGGCCAGGCCGAACACCATGCGGCCGCCCTCGAATTGGGTGTCCTGGGTCAGCCGCCAGCGTGCGCCGGCTACCGACGAACTCCGGTCTGCGCGCCACTGAGAGACATCGCCGGGATAGTCCATCTTGATTAGCTTGGCATAGCCCTCAAAGGCGGTCCGAACCCGCGATGCGGCCAGGTCGAGATCAGCAGAGTCGCAGGCGACGGCGCCGGCCTTCTGCGAGGCTCGGCGCTCCACCGCCATCAGGGTGGCGCGGTCGGCCCCGGCGCGTAGGGCCGCGCCTCGCGCCTGAGCCCGGGCGGCAGCCAGGGCTGAGCCCACCGGGGAGGTGAACAGGCCGCATCGACTGTCGGCCGCGGTCATCACGGTGCGTTCGTAGAAGAGGTCAACGCTGTTTGCGCTCGCAATGCCCGGGGCGGCGAGTGTCGCCATCCCCAGTCCAACCCCTAGCCACCAACCCGCCCGACGCCGCACGGTGTGCGTTTTGCTCGTCATGCGCTCTCATTGTCTCGTATGTTCGAGACCTGTGGCGCAGCCTAGGCCCTGGCCCTTTCTGTTCCGTTACGAGAGTTCTATTTGCGTCATGATGCTGTCGACCGACATTTGGGTGGCCGCCCTGATCCGACGGGCCGAGCTGGCGGGCGGTTTTGGTGTTGTGGCCCGCAAGGGCGACGCGCGGGCCGGCAGCGTCCTGGTCAAGGTCTTGAACCTGGAAGATCGCACAACCCGACTGTACTCCGAGGCCACCCGAGGCGACGGGGAACGGGTCTGGATGCATCCCTCGCGGTTTGAGGATGAGGCCGCCATCGACCGCTATATCGAGCGCGCCCTACGCATCGACCCTGATCTCTGGGTTGTGGATGTGGAAGACAAGCAGGGCCGCCACTTTCTGACGGAGCCGGTGGAGGAGCGCTAACATAGATAACCTGGGATTCACCGGCTTGGTGCACGGGGCCGAAAGTCAGAGGTGCCAGGATGCCGTGGTGTCTTCCAAGCCCAGCGGCGGTTTCCATGCTCTTTCTGATGAACGACGTGGTGTTCAACCTGGCGGGCCTGGCCCTGCCCCAGGCCCTTTCGGGGCGCAGCTTTGGGGCCTTGCCCTTCAATATGGTCAGCCGGCTGGGCCAGGAACTCTATGCCGAGAGCCCCTTGCTCCACTACCGCCGGCCCGAGCGCGCCCGGCGGTTGGCCCTGCTGGTGACGTCCAAGGCCCCAGCCATCAATGCCGCCCTGTTCACCGCCCCAGGCATTGGCTGCGACCCAGGCGAGGTGATGATGCGCTACCGCAATGTCGATCCCGAGACCATGACCGGGTTTTATGAGCACCAAACCCAGGAAGGCCTGGACTCCATCCGGCTTGATCGGCTGGTCTGGAGACGCCTTGCGGCCTAGCCTCAAGGCCCAGGCTGCGCTAGGTCCGGCCCATGAGCAATTCCCCCGCCGCCGAGGCCGCGCGCCGGCGTACCTTCGCCATCATCTCACACCCCGATGCCGGCAAGACAACCTTGACGGAAAACCTGCTGCTGGCCGGTGGAGCTATACGGGCGGCGGGTGCCGTGCGTGCGCGCGGCGAGAACCGTCGCACCCGATCCGACTGGATGAAGATCGAGCGGGAGCGGGGCATCTCGGTCTCGGCCAGTGTCATGACCTTCGATCACGACGGCCTGATGTTCAATCTTCTGGACACCCCGGGTCACGAGGACTTCTCTGAGGATACCTACCGCACCCTCACCGCCGCCGACGCTGCGGTCATGGTGCTGGATGCTGCCAAGGGGATCGAGCCCCAGACCCTGAAGCTGTTTGAGGTCTGCCGCCTGCGCGACATCCCCATCGTCACCTTCATCAACAAGATGGACCGCGAGGCCCAGGACCCCATCGAGCTGCTGGACGAAATCGCCTCCAAGCTGGCGTTGGACCCCGCGCCGCTGTTCTGGCCCGCCGGCTCGGGCGGGCGTTTCAAGGGTATGCTGGACCTGCGCAGTCAGCAGTTCCTGCCGTTCACCAAGCGCACCGCCGACAACAAGGACGAAGGCCATCCGGCGCCGATCGCCTTCAATGGCAATGCCATGGACCGCTATCTCGATCCCGACGAGCGCGCCGAACTTGAGGAGACCGCCATGCTGGTGGGGGAGGCGTCAAAGCCCTTCGACCCCCAGGCCTTCCTGGAAGGCCACATGACCCCAGTCTTTTTCGGCTCGGCTCTGAGGCAGTTTGGCATCGAGCAACTGCTGGCGGGTCTGGGCGCCTATGCCCCACCCCCTAAGGCTGTGGCCGCGAACCGAGCTGGGACCGCCACCCACATCGCGCCGGGCGACCCCGAGGTCACCGGCTTTGTGTTCAAGGTCCAGGCCAATATGGACCCCAACCACCGCGACCGAATCGCCTTCCTGCGTCTGTGCTCGGGCAAGTTCAGCCGGGGCAT
>JANPAO010000038.1:0-2921 GCA_031429955.1 Phenylobacterium sp.
GCACCGGCGGCGTGGGCGGCCGCGGCAATCTGGGTCACATCGGTGACCACCCCGAAGACATTGGGGGTCTGGACCACCACACAGGCCGTCTCGGCATCGATGGCGGCGATCACGGCGGCCTCGGCATCTATGGCGACCGCCTGACGCGCGATGGTCATGCCCTCTGCATGGGCGATGGTTTGGGTCACGGCCGCATAGTGGGGATGCAGGCCGCCTGACAGCACGGCCTTCTTCCGGCGGGTGACCCGGCGGGCCATCATCACCGCCTCGGCGCAGGCCGTGGAGCCGTCGTACATGGAGGCATTGGCCACCTCCAACCCGGTCAGGGCCGCCACCTGGGTCTGGAATTCAAACAGCACCTGCAAGGTGCCCTGGGCGATCTCCGGCTGGTAGGGGGTATAGCTGGTGAGAAACTCCGACCTCTGGATGATGTGGTCCACGGTTGCCGGAACGTGGTGCTTGTAGGCCCCGGCCCCGCAGAAGAAGGGCCCGGCGCCTGCGGGACGATTTTGCGCCGCCAGGGCCGAGAGCTGGCGCTCCACCTCCATCTCCCCAGCATGTCGCGGCAGGTCGAACAGCTCGGCCTTGCGGGCCGCCAGGGGCACGTCGGCGAAGAGGTCATCGATGGTCTCGACGCCGATGACGCCGAGCATCTCGGCCCGGTCAGCCGGGGTCAGGGGCAGATAGCGCATGGGTGCTTACAGGGTCCCGAGGAAGTCTTCATAGGCGGCGCGATCCATCAGGGCCTCGAACTGGGTCCGATCGCTGACCTTCAGCTTGGCAAACCAACCGGCCTGTTCTGGCTGGTCGTTGACGGTTTCGGGGGCGTCGGCCAAGGCAGCATTGCCCTCCACCACCTCACCGGAGATGGGGGCATAGACGTCGGAGGCAGCCTTGACGCTCTCCACCACCGCCAGCCCGTCGCCGGCGGTGACGCGCTTGCCGACCTCCGGAGTCTCGACGAACACCACGTCTCCTAGCTGCTCAGCGGCATAGGCGGTGATGCCGATGGTGGCGATATCGCCCTCCAGGACGACCCACTCGTGATCCTTGGTAAAACGCATTGCGGTGATCTCCTCAGATCTTGCGGACATAGCGGTGGGGAACAAAGGGCAGCGAGGTGGTGACAGCCGCCTGCGGCTTGCCCCGGACAATGACCTTCAAGGGGGTGCCCGGCGCGCAGAGGGCGGGTGGCACAAAGCCCATGGCGATGGGGTATCCCAGGCTGGGGGAGAAGCCACCCGAGGTGACGACGCCCACGACGGTGCCGTTCTCATCGGCGATCTCTGCGCCCTCCCGGGCCGGGGCACCCTCCAGGACCCGTAGGCCGACTCGCTTGCGCGAGGGGCCTAACGACAGTTCCTTGGCGATCCGCGCAGCACCGGGGAAGTCGCGGGCGTCGCGACGCTTGACCGAGACGGCGAAGGCCAGATCGGCCTCAATGGGGCTGACGGTCTCGTCCACATCATGGCCATAGAGGGGCAGGCCCGCTTCCAGGCGTAGGGAGTCGCGGGCACCAAGGCCGATGGGGCGAACGCGCTCGTCCTCCAAAAGCAGGTGCCAGATCTGTTCGGCCTGGTGGGCGGGAACAGAAATCTCGTAGCCGTCCTCGCCCGTATAGCCCGAGCGGGAAATCAGGATGTTGGTGCCAAAGCCCGGCATGGCGCGGCTGTCCATGAACACCATCCGCAGAGCCGCCGGGAGATGACGGCCAATGACGGCAGCGGCCTCCGGCCCCTGAATCGCCAGCAAGGCCCGGTCCTCCAGGCGCTCGATCGACACCTGGCCCGCCAGTTCGTTGTCGATGACCTTGAAGTCGTTGTCCTTGCAGGCCCCGTTGACCACCACGAACAGGCCATCGTCGTCAGGACGAGCGGCCATCAGGTCATCAATGATCCCACCCTTCTTGTTGAGCAGAACCGAGTAGCGCTGTTTGCCAGGCTTCAAACCGATGAAGTCGCCGGGTGTGATTTCCTCGAAGGCCGAGAGGGGCGAGACGCCCCGCAGCCGGGCCTGGCCCATGTGGGAGACGTCGAAGAGACCCGCATGCTGCCGGGTCCAGAGGTGCTCTTTCAGGACGCCGTCCCGGTACTGGACGGGCATGGAGTACCCCGCAAAGGGCACCATCCGCGCACCGGCGGCCACATGTGCAGCGGCGAGTGGTGTGGTCTTCAGGGCGACATCGGACACGAAATGAGACTCCGGCTGACGATTGCAGGCGGAGGCGAAAAAGCTTCGCCGTCGCCCTGCCCCCGCTGTCCTTGGGCCTGAGAGATTTCAGGTCGTCCCGTCTTGGGACAATCCCTTGCTCCTTCGGCGAGCGGACCCGACGGGACCGCTACTTTCCAGCGTTCATCAGCCTTCGCGGTCCGTTTGCCTGAGCGTTTCCGGGGCGGTTGCGCCTTCGGCTCCGAGCTCGAAGCCCGGTCTCTCCCGCGAGAGTCGAGGGCGAACCTGTTGGAAGCCTTCACCAGAGTCAATGCGCGAACGCTGCGCGCGCGCACTCCCGCAGCGAACAGCGGCTACATCCGCGCGGGTGCCGCAATTCCCAGCAAGTTCAGCGCCTGCTCCAGTTGCCTCAGGGTGGTGTCGGCCAGGGCCAGGCGCGAGGACCGCAGGATCGGCTGGGCCGAGAGAATCGGGCAGGCGGCATAGAAGCGGCTGAAGGCCTGGGCCAGCTTGAAGGCATGCTCGGCCACAAAGTGTGGCGCGCGCTTCTCATAGGCGTCGGTCAGGGCCTGGTCGAAGGCATCCAGCAACAGCACCAGATCGCGCTCAGCCGGATCGGCCACGGTGATCGGCCCTGTGGCGACCCCCTCGTCCGCAGCCTTGCGCAGCAGGGATTTCACCCGGACGGCCTGATACAGCAGATAAGGGCCGGTCTTGCCCTCGAAGCTGGAGAAGCGGTCGAGGTCGAAGAT
>JANPAO010000039.1:0-5165 GCA_031429955.1 Phenylobacterium sp.
CTGTTCGAGACTTGCGGTGAACCGCGCGTCAATCTTACTTCACGGTGACGGACGCGCCGGCTTCCGTCAGCTTCTTGGCGACTTCGTCGGCAATCTGCTTGGAGACGTTTTCGACGACGTTCTGCGGAGCACCTTCCACCAGGTCCTTGGCTTCCTTCAGGCCCAGGTCCGGACGGACGCCACGGACTTCCTTGATCACGTTGATCTTCTTGTCGCCACCGGCGGTCAGAACAACGGTGAACTCGGTTTGCTCTTCAACGGCTTCAACGGCAGCCACGGGACCCGCGGCAGCCATGGCCACCGGAGCGGCGGCGGAGACGCCCCACTTTTCTTCCAGCAGCTTGGACAGCTCAGAGGCTTCCAGGACGGTCAGGGCGGACAGGTCATCGACCAGTTTTTCAAGCTTCGACATTTGGTAAGTTCCTTAGGGAATGGGTGTTGTCGGGGAAAATGACGATCAGGCGGCGTCTTTGGCGGCATAGGCCGACATGACGCGGGCAAGCTGAGCGGCCGGGGCCTGCAGAACGCCGGCGATCTTGGTCGCAGGGGCTTGCAGAAGGCCGATAATCTTGCCGCGGAGCTGGTCGAGGGACGGCAGGGTGGCGAGAGCGCTCACTGCCGACTTGTCCAGCACCTCTAGACCCATGAGGCCACCAATGACGGTGAGCTTCTCGTTCTCCTTGGCGAACTGGGTCGCGACCTTGGCGGCGGAGACGGCGTCGGGCGCATAGGCAATGGCGACCGGGCCAGAGAACAGGGCATCGCCCGCCTCGCCGACCGAACCGTCCAGGGCTTTCTGGGCCAGAGTGTTCTTCACCACCTTCAGGTGAGCGCCTTCCTTGCGGAGGCGGCCACGCAGATCGGTCATTTCCGCAACGGTCAGACCCAGATTGTGGGTCACGACCACGGCGCCGGCGTCGGCAAAGACGCCCTTGAGCGTCTCAATCGTCACCTGCTTTTGAGCGCGGTCCATTGCGGTCTCCATACTCAGGTCCAGTCGCCAGACGATTCTGGCGACCGCATAGATGATCGCTCGCGCGGGAACCACGCGGCCGATCAGCCTGTCCGGGAGAAGTCGCAGCCTGCGCGCCCATTCCGAAGGAATGGTCGATGAGGCGTCATCTTCCCGTCTCCCCGCGGCTGAGGAAGGGCTCTTCCTCGCGTTATGGTCTCCGGTGGCCCCGGAAACCCCGCAGTTCATGGACAGGATCGAGACCCTAAGGCCTCGAGCCCACCTCCCCTTGGCAGGGAGGCGAAACTTTAGAGGGGCGGGCTCTACACGAGGCGTGCCCGCGCGTCAAACCCTAGACCCTGACCGTTTTCAGATGAACCCATCTGAAAACGGCAAGAAGGGTCTAGATTCAGGAGTATAGAGCGTGACGGGCGCTTCAACCGGCATCCACTTGAAGCTGTCACGCGCTTGGGTCAGACCTGATGTACGCCGGGCCGTCCACTCTCCAGGGCAAAGCTCGCCAGATCGCGGATCGGCGAGGTTGGGGTCAGGGCGCTCTCCACCGCCCGGAAGGTCACCCGAGACTCATTTGGCGTGAGATCGACCCGGCCATAGCCCCGCACCTTGCCGTCGAGAAGCTTGATATGCGGGTTCTTCGCCGCAAAGGCATCGCTCTCTCCGCCGAGGGAGCTGATGGACCCGCCGACAAAGCTGGCGGCCACTGGCGGTCCGTCCGGCGTCTCGCAAAGATCGGCCGCCGCAAAGGCATGGATGTCCCCGCCAAGCACCAAGGGATTGGAGACCTTGGCGTCACGCCAGCGCGCCAGGATGCGGCCGCGACTGGCCGGATAGCCGTCCCAGCCGTCCGAGGAATAGACGCGCATCGCCTGACGGGACGCATCGCCAAACTGCAGTTCCGCCATCAGGGTCTGCTGGGCCAAAAGGTTCCACTGGGCCCCGGAGCTGGCCAGGGTTTCCAAGAGCCAGGACTCCTGCCGCTGTCCCAGGATCGAGCGGCCAGGATCGCGGCGCTCGTCGCAGTCGCCGATCAGCTTGCCGCGCTTGGGCGGACCGGCCGGCTGACAAGGTTTGCCGTCGCGATACTGCCGGTCGTCCAACATCTGAATCTGGGCGAGGCGTCCCCAATCCAGGGTGCGATAGAGCAGCATGTCAGGGCCCACCGGTAGGTTGCGGCGGCGCAGGGGCATGTGCTCATAGAAGACCTGATAGGCCGCAGCCCGGCGGCGCAGAAAGGCTTGGCGATCCCCGCTGTCCTGATCGCGGTCGCCGCCGTAGTCGTTGGACACCTCGTGGTCGTCCCAGGTCACCATCCAGGGCGCAGCGGCATGGGCCGCCTGCAGCATGGGGTCGGTCTTGTAGGTGGCATATCTCACCCGGTAGCCGGCGACGTCCTTGGGTTCGGGGTTGGCGTGCGGCCGCACGACGCTCTTTCCGCTCGGCGCACCTTCATAGATGTAGTCGCCCAGGAACAGGACCAGATCCGGCGACTCCTGCGCCATGTGGGCGTGGGCCGAATAGAAGCCCGCCTCCCACTTCTGGCACGAGGCGTAGCAGATCCGCAGGTGATCGGCCTGCGCGCCCCGGGCGGGTGCCGTGCGAGAGCGACCTATCGGGCTCTGCACACCGGCCGCAGAGAAGCGGTACCAATACTCCCGGTTGGACTTCAGGCCCGACACCTCCACGTGGACCGAGTGGCCGGCTACCGGCACCGCCAGCCCCCTCCCGCTCCGCACCACCTTGCGCATCGCCGGGTCCTCAGCCACGTCCCAGCGCACCACCACCGGCTGTGGCGGCATCCCACCGTCGGGCTCCAGGGGTTTGGGGGCCAGTCGGGTCCAGAGCACAAAGCCGTCGGCCGTGGGCTCTCCGGAGGCGACACCCAGGCTGAAGGGATCGGCTGTCAGGACCGGGCCGGCCAGCGCCACCCCGCCCATAGCGGTCGGCGCCAGGGCGAGCCCTGCCAGACTGGCCGCGCCTTGCAGCAACTTCCGGCGCGCGATGGATGGCATGTAGAGGCTCATGGCGACCCCTCCCCTGTGATTCAGGCGAGAGACTAGGCTTCGAACGCGACAGAAGGCCAACGCCAAAAACGAAACGGGCGGGTCCCGTTAAAGGACCCGCCCGCCGAAGTTCAGATCAAGGCTTTGAAGCTCAGACGCCGACGGAGTTGGTGTCGACGCGGAAGCCAGGCCCCATGGTGGAGGAGAGGCTGATGCGCTTGATGTAGATACCCTTGGCACCCGAGGGCTTGGCCTTGTTGAGGGCGTCCACCAGGGCGCGCACGTTGGCCAGCAGGGCGTCGTCGGTGAAGCTCGCCTTGCCGATGCCAGCATGGATGATCCCGGTCTTCTCGGTGCGGAACTCGATGGCGCCGCCCTTGGCGTCCTTCACCGCTTGACCGACATTGGGGGTCACGGTGCCGACGCGTGGGTTCGGCATCAGGCCGCGGGGACCCAGGACCTTACCCAGACGACCCACCAGGGCCATCATGTCGGGGGTGGCGATGACGCGGTCAAACTCCATGAAGCCGCCCTGGATACGCTCGACCAGCTCCTCGGCACCGACGATGTCGGCCCCGGCGGCGGTGGCTTCAGCGGCCTTGGCGTCCTTGGCGATGACGGCGACGCGGACGTCGCGACCGGTGCCGGAGGGCAGGCTGACAACACCACGGACCTGTTGGTCGGCGTGGCGGGGATCGACGCCGAGGTTGACGGCGATCTCGATGCTTTCATCGAACTTGGCGGTGGCGTTGGCCTTCACCAGCTTCACGGCGTCGGTGACAGCATGATTGGCGTGACGGTCGCCAGTCCAGGCCTGGATACGCTTGGCTTGCTTGGACATCACTTAGGCCTCCGTAATCTGAAGACCCATCGAGCGGGCGGAGCCCTCGATGATCTTGGCGGCGGATTCAACGTCGTTGGCGTTGAGGTCCTTCATCTTCTTTTCGGCGATATCCCGCAGCTGGGCGCGGCTGATGGTGCCAGCCGAATCCCGGCCGGGCAGCTTGGATCCGGACTTCAGGCCAAGCGCCTGCTTGATGAAGTGGGTCGCCGGAGGCGTCTTGGTGTTGAAGGTGAAGGACTTGTCCTGATAGACGGTGATGATCGTCGGCAGGGGCGTGCCTTTGACTTCCTTCTCGGTGCGGGCGTTGAACTCCTTGCAGAAGCCCATGATGTTGACCCCGCGCTGACCCAGCGCCGGCCCGATGGGCGGCGAAGGCGTGGCGGAGCCCGCAGACACCTGCAGCTTGATATAGCCCAGAATTTTCTTGGCCATGTTCTCCTCTGTGACCGGGTTCCGGTCTGTTGAGCCGTGGTGCGGAGATTGGCGCTCCTCCCACGGATTTATCCCGCGCGCACGCGAGCCGAGCCCAAAACTCGGAAGCCGGCGCTGGTAGCAGGCGTGACGGAACCACGCAAGTGGCATGCCTGGAGCAGTTGGAGTAATTGACAACAACTGCAGATGTTGGCAATTACTCCATCATGAAGGCTGAGCTCATCTTGAACGAGCGGCACCAGCTGACGGGGACTTCCTTCGCGGAGTTGCGAGTTTGGCGGGTTCCGACCTCGGTGCGTGGGTCTCACCATGGCCTGAAGTACGCGCTGGCCTATGTCGTCGCGGGTGTCTGTGTCGTCCGATACGACAATGAGGCTGGCAAGGGTGATCACCGGCACATTGGCGCGATGGAGAGCGACTACGACTTCACGACGCCAGCAGCCTTGCTGGCCGATTTCTGGAAGGATGTGGACCGATGGAAGGCCGAATGAACAAGGTGACGCTCTCTCTGGCCTCAAGAGACGCTGTGACCGCGCGCGCGGTCGCCGCTCTACAAGGCGAAACGCAAGGGGCTCACATCTCTTTCGCGACCGCCGAATTGCTTTGGCAAACCCTGACCCGGAAGCGTTGGGGCCTGCTCAAGGCCATGACCGGACAAGGCACCATGTCGATCCGCGAAGCCGCCCGCCGGGTTGGCCGGGATGTGAAGGCCGTGCATGGTGACGTCCAGATTCTGATCAAGGCGGGCGTCATCGACAAGACAGAAGAGGGAATTGTGTTCCCCTATGACGCCGTCCACGTGGATTTCATGCTGACTGAGGCGGCCTAAAACACGTCAAAGTGTGCAAGGCTTGGCAAGGCTATGGGTCCCGCACTTTCAATCGGTGCGTTTGCCTCCGACTCAGGTGGTCTTTTC
>JANPAO010000040.1:0-4470 GCA_031429955.1 Phenylobacterium sp.
GCACTGTTTTTAACAGCGTTTTATCTCTCAAATTATTTTGGTTGATGGAGCCCTCCACATAGACCCCCTCCGGCGCGGCGCGGGCCACCAGGGTGGCAAGGCTTTCGGACCTGTTCTCAATGGCGATATTGCCATTGCCGAAGGTGACATAGGTGGGATCCCCGCCATAGAGCGGGGAGTTGGGGTCACCCACTGCCAGGTCGGCCAGGGCGCGGCGCAGATTCATATTGGCCTCGAAGGCTGCTGAGCCGGCCGTTGCCGCCCCAAACTGGCCGCCAGATCCCGGGGCTGGCGGGAAGTCGGAGTCCCCCAGTTCCACCTTCACCTGCTCCATCGTCACCCCCAGGGTCTCGGCGGTGATCTGGGCCAGGATCGTATAGGTGCCGGTGCCGATGTCGGTCATGCCCTGGCGCAGGGTGATGGTCCCATCGGCATCGATCCGCACCCCGGCCTTGGCCGGCAGCAGGAAGTTGCCACGGATCGCCGTGGCCATCCCCATGCCCACCAGCCAGCGCCCGTCGCGGACCTGGCCGGGCTTGGGGTTGCGCCGGTCCCAGCCAAACCGCTGGGCCCCGACATCGAGGCACTCCACCAGTTGGCGGATGGAGAAGGGCTTGCCGGTCTCGGGGTCCACCTCCGGCTCATTGCGCCGGCGCAGCTCCACCGGATCGATCCCCAGCTTCTCGGCCAGTTCGTCCATGGCGCATTCCAGGCTGAGCATGCCCGGGGCCTCGCCAGGTGCCCGCATCGGGCCGGCGGCCGGCAGGTCCATCTTCAGCAGCCGGTGGCTGGTGAGCCGGTTGGGGGCGGCATAGAGGTTGCGCGAAAAGTTGGCCGCGTGCTCGACAAAGGGCGCGTTGCGGGCGCAGTGGGTGATGGCCTCGACGGCAAAGGCATTCAGCCGCCCGTCCGGCTGAGCCCCCAGCCGCACCCGCATACTCACCGCAGGCCGGTGGATCGTGGCCTGGAACATCTGGACCCGTGTATAGGCCAGCTTGACCGGTCGACCCAGGGCCTGGGCGCTCAGGGCTGCCAGGGTCAGGTCATCATAGGACTGTCCCTTGCCGCCGAACCCGCCACCGATATAGCGGGTCAGCAGGTGGACCCGGTCGGAGGGTATCGCCAGGGTTTCGGCCAGGGCGTGCTGGCCGCCCTTGACCATCTGGATGGAGGTGTGGACCGTGACCTTGTCGCCCTCCCACCAGGCGATAGTGGCGCAGGGCTCCATCTGGACGTGGTTCTGGATGGGGCTGAAATAGGTCTCGTCGATCTGCACCGGCGCGGTGGCATAGGCCCCGTCAAAGTCGCCGATCAGGACATCTTCCTCACCCGCCGGGATCTCGGCGGCGGCCAGGTTGGCGCGGAAGTCGACCATGGCCTCCTCCACCGCATAGTCGATAACGATCAGGTTGGCGGCGGCCCGGGCATTCTCCCAGGTGTCAGCGGCCACAAAGGCCACAGGCTGGCCAAAGAACTCCACCCGATTGCTGGCCAGGGCCGGATTGGCCGCCCTCTGGCTGCGCGGATTGATCCGTTCGCCCCGCCGACCCTGGGTCGGGACGTTGAGGTGAGTCCAGACCAGGGCCACCCCGGGAGAGGCCTCGGCGGCCTTGGTGTCGATGGCCGTGATCGTTCCCTTGGCGATGGTGGCGGCCAGCAGGTAGCCATAGGCCGGCGGCGACGGCGGCTCGACCTCATAGGCATAGGCTGCAGTCCCGGTGACCTTCAGCCTGCCCTCATAGCGATCGACGCCCTTGCCGATCAGGCCGCTGCGGTTCTCCGTGACGGGGTTTGGGGCCGCCCAATCCTTGACCGAGCTCATGCGCCTCTCCCCTGTCTGGTCTCGTCCAAGGCCGCCACGGTCAGGCGGGCCACCAGGGCGATCTTGAATCCGTTCCTGCCATTGTCCTGGGCGCCGGCCAGCTCAGCCTGGGCCGCCTCGGCAGGACTTGCTCCCGCCGCAAGCGCGACCTCGGCTCGCTCCGCCCGCCAGGGCTTCAGGGCCACCGCCCCAAAGGCCACCTGTCCTCCTGCCACGGCCACGCTGGCCAGGCCTCCGGCATAGGAGGCCCGGTCACGAGCCTTGCGATAGACCTGCCCGCCGGCAGGGGCCGGAGGCACCACCACCGAGACGATCAGTTCGCCCGGCGCAAGGTTGGTCTCCACCTGCGGGCTGTCACCGGGCAACTGGTAGAGATCGCCCACCGCCAGGCTGCGGCTCGCGCCGTCCGCGGTCAGAGTCTCCACAGTGGCACCCAATGCGGTGAGGGCGACCGCCATGTCCGAGGGGTGGGTGGCGATGCAGGCCTCGCTGGCCCCGAAGATGGCACTATTGCGGTTGAGACCGCCCAGCGCGCTGCAGCCGGAGCCCGGCGTGCGCTTGTTGCAGGGCTTTCCGGTGTCATAAAAATAGGCGCACCGGGTCCGCTGCAGCAGGTTTCCGCCGGTGGTGGCCTTGTTGCGAAGCTGTCCCGAACCGCCCGAGACAATGGCCTGGGTCAGGACCGGATAGCGGCTCCGCACCCGAGGGTCGGCGGCCACCTGGCTGTTGGTGGCCATGGCACCAATCCGCAGGCCGCCCTCGGCGGCGTCCTCGATGGCCGCCAGGGGCAGGCGTCCCACATCCACCAGATGGGTCGGCCGCTCGATATCCAGCTTCATCAGGTCCAGCAGGTTGGTGCCGCCGGCCAGGAAACGCGCGCCGGGGGTCTGGCTCACCGCCTTGACCGCAGCCGCCACATCGGTGGCCCGCTCGTAGGTAAAGGGCCTCATGCCACCGCTCCGGCCACATCGCGGATCGCCGCAATGATCTGGGGATAGGCCGAGCAGCGACAGATATTGCCGCTCATCCGCTCGCGAATTTCCGAATCAGTCAGGGCGATGGCGGCCGACAGGTCCTGCGTCGCCTGGCTGGGCCAGTTGGCGGCGGCTTCGGTCAGCATACCCACGGCCGAACAGATCTGGCCTGGCGTGCAATAGCCGCACTGGAAAGCGTCCTGGGTCAGGAAGGCCTGCTGCAGGGGATGCAGACTATCCTCCCCGCCGATCCCCTCGATGGTGGTCACCGCGTCGCCATGGTGCATCACCGCCAGGCTGAGGCAGGAATTGATCCTCACCCCGTTCACCAGCACGGTGCAGGCTCCGCACTGGCCCTGATCGCAACCCTTCTTGGTGCCCTTCAGGCCGAGAGTTTCACGCAAAGCGTCCAGCAGACTGGTGCGGGTATCGAGGTCCAGCGACCTTTCCTGCCCATTTACGGTGATGGTCGTTTTCAAACACGCCTCCCCAGCGCGGGGCTGCCTTGTCGGCAGCGCCATTCCAAAATCAGCAGATCAGTCCTCGCCAGGGGCGAGGGCCTTGACCGAAAGCGCATGCAGGGGACCCGCCAGCTCCTCGGTCAATGTCTTGTAGACCATTCTCTGACGCGCCACCTTGGAGGCGCCTTCGAAGGCCTGGGCTTGAATAACAACGTTAAAATGGCTCTCACCTGAGGCACTGGCCCCCGCATGTCCCGCATGGCGGGCGGAATCGTCTTCGATATCCAGACGGGTGGGGGAGAAGGCTTCGGTGAGCTTAAGTTGGATGGCCTCAAATATGGCGCCCATTTGGATAATCTTCAATTCTTGAAAGGGTCTCAGTCCGCATCATACTTGGGTCATGGCCGGCGCGTTTCAATACAAACCCAAGTTCGTCGATATCCGAGTGCGCCCGCCCACCCCTGGGGAGGCGGCGCAGAGCGACGACGTCTATGCGCTGAAGCCCGGGGAACGGGTCTGTGACCATCCGGAATGCCGGTTGGCCGGCAGCGCGAAAGCCCCGAAATCCCGCGACATGCTCAATGAGCACTACTGGTTCTGCCAGCCTCACGCGGCCGAGTACAATCGCAACTGGAACTTCTTTGCCGGCATGAGCGACGGCGAGATCAAGCAGCGCCAGGCTCAAAGCGCCCAGGGCGACCGCCCCACCTGGGACTTCAAGGCCGGCCGCTTCTCCCGCGAGGCCGCCGCCGCGGCCCACAATGCCACCAAGGGCCAGGGCTATCGCGACCCCTTCAACCTGTTTGGCAGCGGCCAGGGCAATCAGCGGGCCGCCAACGCCCCGGAGCGGCGGCGGCTGGGCAAGCTGGAACGCAACGCCCTGGCTGACCTGGACCTCGACGAAAACGCCGACGGCCCGGCCATCCGCGCCCGCTATATCGAACTGGTCAAACGCACCCACCCCGACAGCAACGGCGGTGACCGCTCGGCCGAGCACAAGCTGCAGCGGGTGATCAAGGCCTACCAGGCTCTGCGCAAGGCCAAGATGGCCTAGCTTGGCCCGTTGCGCGGGCCGCAGGCCGCCTCAAACCGGCACGTCACCGGCCACCGTGGTGCGGTGCATCAGCCGCAGGTGACCGTCATAACCCCCCTCGGCGAGATGGACGGTGCAGCGGTTGTCCCACATCAGCAGCATGTTGGGCCGCCACTTGTG
>JANPAO010000041.1:0-6011 GCA_031429955.1 Phenylobacterium sp.
CGGAGATCATAGGTCCTCGGGACAAGCCCGAGGAAGACGGTCTGGGGGTGGTGTCGGCGGTCGCGGTCGTTCGGCTGGCGGCCGTCGCGAGGGCCCTTCTCACCACGACACCGACCGTTGTTCGTAATCCGTTGTGAGCATCCAGGTGGTGCGGCAATAGAGGACAAGGTCCGCTTTACTGGAGCACGACATGCGCAACGGAGATCATGGGTAGCCGGGACAAGCGCGGCTATGACGTTCAGAGGGGTGGAAATCCCGACAGCGGCCCCGGAGGCTCGGCCATCAGGCTGGGGTAGAGATCATTCCAGTCGGGATTGATTGCCACACCCCCACCCTGAACGTCATCCTCGGGCCGCGTCCCGAGGATCCATGATCTCCGTGGGGCCGCAAAGATCAACAGCGGGGCCGGCGCGACCATCCTCCACCACGGAGATCATGGGTAGCCGGGACAAGCCCGGCTATGACGGCCTGGAGTTGGAGAGGGCCAGGGTCATCATCCCGGCGCGGCACCCACCCCCTGACCACCCTGGACCTGCCTCCCGCTTCGGGCGATGTAGAGCCGCCGGCGTGCAAGACCGGCAGGGTGGGAACCATATGGCGGGCGGAGATCTGGATTTTCGGGATCGGGGCGGGCTGTTCGACGGGGTCGAGGGGCGGAGCTTTGACCTGATCGTCATCGGGGGCGGGGTGACCGGGGCCGGGGTGGCCCGGGACGCGGCCATGCGCGGCCTGTCGGTGGTGCTGGTGGAGGCCCGGGATTTTGCCTCGGGCACGTCGAGCCGATCCTCCAAGATGATCCATGGGGGCCTGCGCTATATGGCTCAGGGGGACCTGGCCCTGGTGGCGGAGGCGGCCAGCGAGCGCAAGGCTGTGGAGCGGGTCGCCCCGCACCTGACCCGGCAGACCCCCTTTGTGATCCCGGCCAAGAATGCGGCGGTGACCGCCAAGCTGCGCACCGGCATGTGGG
Organism: Phenylobacterium sp.; assembly: GCA_031429955.1. Lineage (GTDB taxonomy): Bacteria > Pseudomonadota > Alphaproteobacteria > Caulobacterales > Caulobacteraceae > Phenylobacterium. The sequence goes on from JANPAO010000041.1 coordinate 968, forward strand.
CCTTTGAGAAGCTGGGGGGCGTGCCCAAGGATCGCCGCCACGAGGTCTGGTCCAAGGCCCAACTGACCGACCGCGAACCCACCCTGGAGGCGGGCGATCTGTCGGGTGCCGTGGTCTATCCGGAGTATCTGACCGACGATGCGCGCCTGACCCTGGCCAATATCCGCAGCGCCGTGGCCCATGGGGCGCGGGTGCTGAGCTATGCCGCGGTGGCCTCGATCCTCATGCAGGACGGGGTGGCCTGCGGGGTGGTGGTGGACGACACCCTGACGGGCGTGGCGGGTCGGGCGCGCATCCTGGGCCGGGTGATCATCAATGCCGCCGGTCCCTGGGTGGACGCGGTGCGAGGCCTGGAGGCACCGGGTGCGGGGGGGCGGCTGAAGCTGAGCAAGGGGGTGCATCTGGTGGTGCGCTCGGCCCGGCTGCCGGTGGAACGCACCATCATCATGCCCGCCGCCGACCGGCGCAGCGTGTTTGCCGCGCCCAAGGGGGAGGTGACCTATCTGGGCACCACCGACACCTTCTATCCCGACGCCGACTATTGGCCGACCATCACCGATGCCGATGTGGACTATCTGCTGGCGGCGGCGGCCCTGAGGTTCACCGTCAGCCCCCTGACCCGGGCCGATGTGGTGTCGGCCTGGTCTGGCGTGCGGCCCCTGGTGGCCCAGGAGGGCAAGTCGGCCTCGGAGATCTCGCGAAAGGATGAGATCTGGACCGGGCCGGGTGGGGTGCTCTCCATCGCCGGCGGCAAGCTGACGGCCTATCGGATGATGGCCGAGCGGATCGTGGACCTGGCGCAGGAGACCCTGGGCCTCAAGGTCACACCGGCACGGACCGGGGAGGAACCCCTGGTAGGCGGCGACGTGGCCGTGGCCCCGGCCAACCTGGCCTGGGGCGAGCGTCTGGTGGGCCTGTACGGCGCAGAGGCCCAGGCTATCTTTGAGGCCGGCGAGGGTGTGGCTGTGGAGGCCCGCCACGCGGTGCTGAAGGAGGGCGCGCTGACCCTGGAAGACTATTGGGTGCGGCGCAGCGCCCGAGCCTGGTTCGATCTCGACGGCGGCCTGGCCGCCCTGGTGCCGGCCGCGCAGGCCATGGCCCCCCTACTGGGCTGGTCAGCCCAAGAGACCCAAGGTCAGATCACCGCCTGCCAGACCCTGCAGGCCGCCAACCTCTCAGCCCTGGAAACCGCATGACCGTTATCGCTGCCCTGACCGAGGCCCTGGGCTCCGCCAAGGTTCTCACCGACGACGCCAGCCTGGCGGCTCGTCGCCATGACTATTGGATGGTCTCCAACCTGCGCGACCGGTTCGGCGGGGCTGCCCCCAACCCGGCCTGTGTGGTGCGTCCGGCCAGCGTCGCCGACGTCCAGGCGGTGGTGCGGATCGCCGCGGCCGAGGGGGCACCCCTGGTGCCCTTCGGACTGGGCAGCGGCGTGGTGGGCGGGGTGATCGTCAGTCCAGAGACGATTCTGCTGGACATGGGGGCGATGAACGCCACACGGGCCATTGACCCGGTCAACCTGCTGGCCCGTTTCGATGCCGGCAAGAACGGCCTCGAGGCCGAGCAGGAGCTGGCGGCGGTGGGCCTGACGGCCGGCCATTGGCCCCAGTCCATTGCGCTGTCCACCGTCGGCGGCTGGATCGCCACCCGCGCCTCGGGCCAGTTCTCCACGGCCTATGGCAATATCGAGGACATCGTCCATTCCATTGAGGCGGTGCTGCCCGATGGGTCCCTCGTGACCCTGGGCAAGGGGCCACGCGCCTCCGCCGGGCCTGACCTGCGGCACATCGTGCTGGGGTCGGAGGGCACACTGGGGGTCATCACCGGGGTGACCCTGTCCCTGCGCCGAGCGCCCGAGCGCCAGGCCTTTACCGCCTTTGCCGCCAAGACAATGGGTGAGGGCTTTGCCTTCCAGCGGGAGATCGTCCAGGTGGGCTGGCGGCCGCCGGTGATGCGTCAGTACGACGTGCGCGAGAGTAAACGCCTGCACGAGGACGCCCGCGACCACACGGTGATCATGGTTCATGAAGGACCCGCCAGCCTGGTGGAGGCCGAGGTGGCCGCCGTCACGGCCCTGGCCGCGACCCAGGGCCTGAGCCCCCTGCCCGGCAAGATCGTCGAGCACTGGATGGGCCATCGCAACCACGTGGCCGGCTGGGATCAGATCCTGGAGCGCAAGATGGTGGCCGACACCGTGGAGATCTCGGCGGCCTGGGACCAGATCGCCGGCATCTATGACGCCGCCACCACGGCGGTGGCGGCCATGGAGGGCTGTCGCGCGGCCTCAGCCCATTCCAGCCACGTCTATCGCAGCGGCCTGAACCTCTATTTCACCTTCGCGGTGCAGTTGGAGGACACCGCCGCCATGGAGGCCGCCTATTTCGAGGCCTGGCGACGCATCCTGCAGGCCACGGCCGACGGCGGCGGCAGCGTCGCCCACCACCACGGGGTGGGCCGGGTGCGGCGCGACTGGATGAGGACTGAGCTGGGGGACGGGGGCGCGGCCCTGTTGCGGGCGTTGAAGACTGCCCTGGATCCCAAGGCGATCATGAACCCCGGGGTGCTGATCCCCGATGCCTGAGCTGCTGCTGGCCATTGATGCGGGCACCACCAACCTGCGGGTCTGCCTGTTTTCACCGGCCGGGGACCTGTTGGCCCAGGCCACCGGGGCGGTGCGGACCACGGTGCCGTCGCCCGGGCGGGTGGAGCAGGACGCCACCGCCATCTGGCGCGGCGTCCGTCAGGCCATCACGCGCGCCCTGACCTCTGCGGGGCGGACCGTCCATGATCTGGCGGCCATCGGGGTCACCTCCCAGCGCACCAGTGCGGTGGTCTGGGACCGGCCCAGCGGACGCCCCCTGACCCCGCTGGTGGTGTGGAGCGACCTGCGGGGTCTGGCGCGTGCCCAGGAACTCCAGGCCCTGGGGATCGGACTGGCGCCGCAGCAGGCGGCCGCCAAGCTGGAGGGGATGCTGGCGGGTCTGGCCGATCACCGCGCGCAGGACCTGGCGTTTGGCAATATTGACTCCTTCCTGATCTGGAAGCTGACCGGCGGGGCGACCCACGCCACCGATCGCAGCCAGGCCTGGCCCACCGGCTATCTGAACCTGGCCACCCAGGACTGGAATCCCCGGCTGATGGAACTTCAGGGCCTGAGCCCCTCCCTGTTCCCGACGCTGTGCGACACCTGGGGGCTGTTGGGGGTCACGACGCGGGAGGTGCTGGGTGCCGTGGTGCCGATCACCGCCGACATTGCCGACCAGCAGGCGGCCCTGATCGGCCAGGGCTGTGAGACCGCCGGTGCCGCCAAGGTCAGCTATGGCACCTCGGCCACTTTCAACATCGCCACCGGGGCGACCTTTCTCTATCCCGGCCCCAGCACCCCGCCCTTCATCCAGTCCTCCGTCGGTGGCGATACCCGGTTCTGCCTGGAGGGGATGGTCTATTCGGCGGGGTCGGCCCTGGACTGGATGCGGGCGAGGTTCGGTCTGGGGGATCATCGGCGCTTTGAAGCCCTGGCCGCCGCCACGCCTGACGCCCAAGGCACCTATCTGCTGCCGGCTTTCCAGGGCCTGGGGGCGCCCCATGGCGATCCGACCCGGCGCGGGGTGATCGGCGGCCTGGACCTGGGGACCGACCCTGGCCACCTGGCCCGTGCTGCCCTCGAAGGGGTGGCGTTCCGGGTGCGGGAGGTGTCTGACCATGTGGCGGGGGCCACCGACCTGCCGAGCCCGCAGGTGCTGAAGGTGGACGGCGGCCTGACCGCCAATGAGGTGTTGATGCAGGTCCAGGCCGACCTGCTGGCCCGTCCGGTCGCCCGCCACGCCCACCGGGAGGCCACGGCCTGCGGTGCCGCCATCTGCGCGGCGCGGGGCGTCGGACTGCTGGGGCCAGCAGAGAGCGCGGGCTTCGTGCGCCATGACCGGGTGTTTGAACCCAGGCTCTCGGTGGACGAGGCTCAGGGTCGGCTGGAGATCTGGAAGGCCCAGGTCTATGGGGCGCTGCCTTAGATCGGACCTCGCCGCGCCCGATTGACGGCGGTCTCCAGGGTTTGGCGAATGAGCCGCTGATAGGGCATGCCCTCTCGAATGGCCAAGGCCTTTACCGCCTCCAGCAGATCGGTGGGCAAGCGCATGTTCACCCGCGAATCCTTGGCGGCAAACTCAAATCGAACTTGGGCCATGTCGGAAAAATCATAGTCCGACAGATCCGCCGTCTCGACGAAATGCTCAGCTTCGCGGTCACTGGTCAGGAGCGGAAAGGTTTTGAATTCCTCTTTGTCGCGCATAGTTCGCCACCTCCTGGGCGTGCATGTAGCGGGTCAGGGCCGACCCAGGGACCTCCGAGGAAGACGCTCTCAATCTCCGGGATCGATAGGCCATGTTTGCGGCACTTCTCGCGGTTGCCAGCATTCCAGTCGAACCCGCTGAACGCCACCTCGATCAAGGAGTACGCGCGGCACTATGTACATACATCGGTCAACCACGCTCGGCGTTTTCTTAGAGCTAAGGCTCCCCCTCAGGTCCGGGTCGCGAACTCCGCATCGCCGGTGATCGCCACCACCTGATCGTCGAAGGAGGCATGGGCCGAGGTATAGAGGTGGGAATAGAGGCCGCCGGTCTTCATCAGGGCCTCGTGGTTGCCCTGTTCCAGAATGCGGCCCTGTTGCAACACCACGATGCGGTCGGCATCGCGGATGGTGGCCAGGCGGTGGGCGATGACCATGCAGGTGCGGCCGGCAAACAGCACCTTCAGCGCCTTCTGGATCGCCTGTTCGGTAAAGCTGTCGATGTTGGCCGTGGCCTCGTCGAGGATCAGGATCTGCGGATTGGCCACCAGGGCGCGGGCAAAGCTGATGAGCTGTCGCTGGCCCAGCGACAGGTTGCCGCCGCGTTGCTCGAGCTCGGTCTCGTAGCCGTCCGCCAACTGCATGATGAAGTCATGTGCGCCCACCGCCTTGGCCGCCTCGATCACCTGCTCGCGGCTGGCTTCGGTCTTGTGGTAGCGGATGTTCTCGATGACGGTGCCTGAGAACAGGAAC
>JANPAO010000042.1:0-4301 GCA_031429955.1 Phenylobacterium sp.
CGCCGATTCGTGGGCCTCAGCCCCGCCATTGCCGCCGTCGGAGGCCGGGGTTCCGGGTTGGACCAGATAGGGGCGTTTCATCGGTCAGCCTTCAGCTTGGCAAATTCCAGGACCTGTTCGCCGACCGTCGCCAGCTGCCAGGCATCCTTGGGATCGAGACAGGCTCCATCGGCGTCGAAGGAACCTGAGGTGGCATTCAGGGCGGCACCAAAGGGCGTGGGCCAACCCCTTAGGGCATGTATGACCGATCTCAGCGTCGTCAATGCTGTTCCCGCCGCCTGCCAACCATCAGCGGTGATTATGCAGCCCACTGCGCGGTCGCTGAAATAGGGGCGCACATCGTCCCGTAGCCCCTCCAGGGTATCGAGAGCGTTCTTCACCATGCCGGAAATCGAGCCGTGGTAGCCGGGACTGGCGACGATCACCCCGTCGGCGACCCGCACGGCCTCGACAAAGTCCCGCTGCTCGGGCGTCGGCCCGCCTGGCTGGGGATTGTAGATCGGCAGGCCTGCCAGGAAGTCGCCGCCCAGAAGCCGGGTTTCGCCGCCACCGGCCTCCACCGCCCGCAGCGCCACCACCAGGGCCTTCTCGGTGGAAGATCCGGGCCGAACGGTGCCGCCAATCCCGACGATCAGGGGCTTGCGCTGCGGCGAGCTCATGACTGTACCTCGAACACTTTCTTCAGCTCGGTCTTGAGGATCTTGCCATTGGCGTTGCGGGGCAGGGTTTCAGGCCAGAAGACGACCTTCACCGGGACCTTGAACGCCGCCAGCCGAGCCCGCACCCAGGCCTGCAGATCAGCTTGCGTGGCCGCACCCCCAGGCTTCAGATGCACCACGGCCCCCGGCTCCTCGCCCAGCGTCTTGTGCGCGATCCCCACCAGGGCCGCGTCCATGACCTCGGGGTGGTCATACAGAACATTCTCCACTTCCACACAGTAGATGTTTTCGCCGCCTCGGATCAGCATGTCCTTGGCCCGATCGACGATGAACAGGAACCCCTCCTCGTCGATCCGCGCGAGGTCCCCGGTGCGAAGCCAGCCGGCGACAAAGGTCTCGGCGGTGGCCTCTGGCTTGTTCCAATAGAGCTTCACCACCTGCGGGCCCTTGACCCACAGTTCGCCGACCGCGCCCGGCGCCAGGACCGTCTGGCCGTCGGCCGGGTCACGGATCTCCATCTCGCCCACCGGGGCCGCGGGACCGGCAGAGTCGGGGCGCGCCTCATAGTCCTTGCCCAGGTGGCTGGTGAAGGTGGCCGTGGTCTCGGTCATGCCCCAGCCATTGCCGGGCTGGGAGGCTGGAAAGACCTCAACGATCTTCCGCACCAGCTCCGGAGCGGAGGGTGCGCCGCCATAGGAGACGGTCACCAGGGAGGACAGGTCATAGTTGGCCCGCGCCGGGTGCTCGATGAGTTGCCAGGCGATCGTGGGTACCCCGCCGGTGGCGTTGACTCGCTCGGCCTGGATCAGCTTCATGGCCGCCTCAGGCTCCCAGCGGCGCATCATCACGATCTTGCCGCCGGCGTTCATGCTGGGGCCCAGATTGGCCGAGAGGCCGGTGGCGTGAAACATCGGCACCACAAGCAGGGTGGCCCGCTGGGGCAGCTTGTGAGGATCGCTCTCCGGCAGGGGTTGACCGGCGCGGAGGAAGTTGCGTGCGGCGGCTATGCCGCTGGCCATGATGTTGGCGGTCATGTTGCGGTGGGTGCCCAGTGCCCCCTTCGGCTTGCCGGTGGTGCCGGAGGTATAGAGGATGGTGGCGTCGTCCTCCGGGCCGATCTCGACATCGGGCAAGGGCAGATCGGCCAGGGCCAGCCAGTCATTGGGCCTGCCGATCACGTCTTCCAGCCGATGGGCGCGATCATCGTCGGCGACTTGCCGGCAGACATAGACCCGCTTCAGATCCGGAAGCGCGCCCAGGTGATTGGCGAGCCGTTCCAGGCGCTCGTCATCGACAAAGGCAACCTTGGTTCCGGAATCGGCCAGGCCGTACTCCAGCTCCGCCCCGGTCCACCAGGCGTTCAGGGGGGTGACGATGGCACCCACGAGGATCCCGGCCCAGAATGTGACCGGCCACTCCGGCAGGTTGCGCATGACCACAGCCACCCGGTCGCCCTTCCGGACCCCGTCTGCCCGAAGCTGATGGGCCAGGGTCAGGGTGGCGAGGGCGAAGGCCTCATAGGTGACCCGTTCGTCTTCGTTGATCAGGAACTCACGCTGGGCAAATCCCCGGCCATTGAGGAAGACGTCACGTAAGGTGGGCGGCGCATTCTTCCAGACCCGGGTCGTGACCCCACCGATCGACATCTCCTCCATCTCGAACCTTTGGCCGGGCGCAGTCAGTTGGGCGTGGGCCTGGGCGATGCTCATCACCGGCCAAGGGGGGCTGGCCTGCGATGCGGTTTGGTCAGTCATCGGGGTCTCGATTGAATTGAAGTGTCGAAGAATCGGGCATGCAAAGGGCGGCTCCCACCCAGGAGCCGCCCCAGCAATGTCACGTCTTTAGGCTGGAAATGCCCCTAGGCCTTCTCCGCCTCCCGGGTGCCACGCAGTTTCTCATAGTCCTTCTTCAGGTCGGCCAGTTCGTCGGCGAACTTCTCCTGGGCCTGCTCGCGCAGACGCGGGATATGGTAGTTGGGGAAGAGATCGTTCTCGGGCCGGTAGTCCTTGAGCACCTGCTTGGCCAGGGTCACCTTGTGCACCTCGGTGGGACCGTCGGCGATGCCCATCACCAGGGAACTGGTGACCATGTGCATGAACGGCATCTCGTTGGAGACCCCGAGCGCGCCGTGCAGGTGGGCGGCCTTGGTGGCGATGTCGTTGTAGACCTTGGGCATCATGACCTTGATGGCCGCGATGTCCTTGCGGACCATCTGATAGTCCTTGTGCTTGTCGATCAGCCAGGCGGTACGCAGCACCAGCAGGCGGAAGCTTTCCAGGGCGATCCAACTGTCGGCGATGTCGGCCTGGACCATCTGCAGGTCGGCCAGCTTGCCGTCGCGGGTGTTGCGAGACACCGCCCGCTGGCACATCAGGTCGAGCGCATGCTTGCAGGACCCGACGGTGCGCATGGCGTGGTGGACGCGACCGCCGCCGAGCCGCACCTGGGCGATGACGAAGGCCGCGCCACGCTCACCCAGCAGGGCGTCGTAGGGCACACGCACGTCCTTGTATTCCATATAGCCTTCGTTGCCGCCGCCGATCTCGCCGCCGCCGCCAACCGCCACATTGCGGATGATCCGCACGCCCGGTGTGTCGGTGGGGACCAGGAAGATGGAGGTGCGCCGGTAGGGGTCCTTGGCGTCAGGGTCGGTGATCGCATAGACCACCAGGACCTTGGCGTAGCGGGCATTGGTGGAATACCACTTCTCGCCATTGATTACCCACTCATTGCCATCCAGGACCGCGCGGGTCTTGAAGGTCAGGGGATCAGAACCACCGGTGGGCTCCGACATCGAGAAGGCCGAGCGGATTTCACCGTTCAGCAGCGGCCAGAGGTACTGTTCTTTCTGCTTGTCGGTGCCGTAGTGAGCGATGATTTCGGCATTGCCGGTATCAGGAGCCTGGCAGCCGAAGATCGTTGGCGCCAGTCCGTTGCGGCCCAGCTTCTCGTTCATGAGCCCGAGTTTGAGCTGACCATAGCCCTGGCCGCCGAGCTCAGGGCCCAGGTGACAGGCCCAGAGGCCCTGATCCTTCACCTTCTGCTGCAACGGCCTGATGAACCGCTCACGACCCAGAGGACCATGAACCGCCATCCCAAGGTGGCTTAGCGGTTCGACCTCTTCGCGCATGAAGTCTTCAATCCAGTCCAGTTTCTTCTGGAACTCCGGATCGGTTTCAAAATCCCAAGCCATCTGCCGCCTCCCATGGCTCCGCTGATCGGGGCCTCGTTTTTCAAGATCTGGACTGCCGGGGCCAAGGCCTTCAGCGCCAAGCTCGCCGCACTATCAAACGCCCGTTCGAATTTCGCAACGCAGCCCACCTCGGAATCGCGCGAATTCTCCATCTGATCCCCAAGGCGTCGAACTTCCAGTTGAAACACCCCCCCGGCGGGCGGCAGGATAGGCCCATGACCCAACCCGAAGATTTCGGCTTCTGCAGCCAGCGCCTCGCCAAGCTCGACCGTTTCCTCAGCGCTCGCTATGTCGAGACGGGAAAGATCCCCTGCGCCCAGGTTCAGATCACCCGGCGCGGCAGCCTGGTTCACGAGACCCTGCTGGGCCATGCCGATATGGAGCGGGGAACGCCGGTGGCAACCGATACGGTGTTCCGAATCTATTCCATGACCAAGCCCATCACCAGC
>JANPAO010000043.1:0-2369 GCA_031429955.1 Phenylobacterium sp.
CTCCAGCGCCTGCAGGACGCCGGCTGGTTTGTCTATCGCTTCATCGACGGCTCGGTGCGGTTCATGTGCTCCTGGGCCACCACCCCCGACGTGGTGGACGAGCTCGGCGAGACGCTCAAGCGCCTCGCCTAGTTCGCTCTATGCGCCGGCCATCGCCCGGTGGCTCACCAGTCCCGCCAGACGTCCGGTGATCAAGGCCTCAGCCTGCGCCACCATGCGATGGATCAGCTCGGCGCAGGTTGGGATGTCATGGATCAGGCCCTGGATCTGGCCCGCCGACCAGATGCCGGCGTCATTGTCGCCAACCTCATAGACATTGCGGCCCCGGCTGCCGGCCACCAGTTCGCGAACGTCCTCGAACTTGGCCCCCTGCTTCTCCAGCGCCACCACCTGCTGGCTGATGGCGTTGCGGGCCACCCGGCTGGTATTGTGCATGGTGCGGAAGATCAGGTCGGTGGCGCGCTCGTCATTGGCGACGATCTGCTCCTTGATCGCCTGGTGGATCGGACTTTCCTTCGTCGCCATGAAGCGGGTGCCCATATTGACGCCCTCGGCCCCCAGAGCCAGGGCCGCCACCAGGCCGCGGGCTTCGCCGAAGCCGCCCGAGGCGATCATCGGGATCTTGATCTTGTCAGCGGCCGCCGGGATCAGGATCAGGCCGGGCACATCGTCCTCGCCGGGGTGACCGGCGCATTCGAAGCCGTCGATGGAGATGGCGTCCACCCCCATCCGCTCGGCCGACAGGCCGTGGCGCACAGACGTACACTTATGGATGACGATGATGCCGTGCTTCTTGAACTCGTCCACGTGCTCCTGCGGCTTGTTGCCGGCTGTCTCGACGATCTTGACGCCGCTGTCGATGATCGCCTGGCGGTACTCCGCATAGGGGGGCGGATTGATCGAGGGCAGGATGGTCAGGTTCACGCCGAAGGGCTTGTCCGTCAGGGTCCGGCAGCGGGCGATCTCCTCCCGCAGCTTGTCCGGCGTCGGTTGGGTCAGGGCGGTGATGAACCCCAGGCCCCCGGCATTGGACACCGCGGCCACCAACTCGGCCCGGCCTACCCACTGCATGCCGCCCTGGACGATGGGGTGCTCAATCCCGACGAGCTCGGTGAAACGGGTCTTCAGCGCCATAACGTCCTCCCAAACGATTGTTTGAGGCAGTCAATCTGCTGAACGGCGTTTGGGCAAGCCGTCCCTTACGTCAGGGCTTGAGGTAGTCCACCAGATAGTCGGCGCGCTCGGCAGTCCGTTGCATGACGCAATAGTTGGCGTTCACACGCGACAATGTGCCCCAGTCCTCGTCGTAGAGAGCCACACAGTCGGCATCGCGAAAGGCGATCCAGGCCCGCTGGGCGCTCCGCAACCGGGCCTGTTGGCGCGGGTTCAGGTCGGCCATGACCTGGGCATAGGCCTGGTTCAGCCGCTTGTCCTGCACCTTCAGCTCGACGCCGATGCACTGGATCTGGCCCATCGTGCTCGATCCTGCGGCCGAGTCCAGGCAGGTCTGCAGGGCCGGCGTATTGGCAGGCTCTGCCCCAGCCGACGCCGGGACCAGGACCATGGCCGCCAGGGCGGCAACCCACAGCGACCTCATTGCAGGCCGCTCCGGCCAATGGCGTAGAAGCGATCGGCCCGCTGCTTCTTCAGCTCCGCCGAGGTCATGGGCGCCAGCAGCGCCAGTTCCTCCTCCACCGCGTCCCCCACCGAGGCGATGGCGGTGTCCGGGTCGGAATGGGCGCCGCCAGGGGGTTCGGGAATGATGCGGTCGACGATCTTCATTCCCAGCAGGTCCTGGGCGGTGATCTTCAGGGCCTTGGCCGCCTCGCCGGCGGTGCGCGAGCCACGCCAGAGAATCGAGTTGGCCCCCTCCGGCGGGATCACCGAATAGACCGCGTGCTCCAGGATCAGCACCCGGTTGCCACAGGCGATCCCCAGGGCGCCGCCGGAGCCACCCTCGCCGGTAACCACCGCCACCATGGGCACCCCCAGCATCAGGGACTTCTCCGTGGCCCGCGCAATGGCCTCGGCCACCCCGCGCTCCTCCGATCCCACGCCGGGATAGGCCGCAGTGGTGTCGACAAAGCTGATCACCGGCAGGTGGAAGCGCTCGGCCATCTCCATCAGGCGAATGGCCTTGCGATAGCCTTCGGGGCGGCCATAGCCGAAATTGTGTTTGACCCGGGTGACGGTGTCGCGACCCTTTTCATTGCCCATCACCACGACGGGATGACCGCGAAAGCGACCCAACCCGCCCATGATCGCCTGGTCGTCGGCGAACTTGCGGTCGCCGCGCAGCTCCACGAATTCCTCGATCAGGCCCGCAGCATAATCGACAAAGTGGGGCCGGTCGGGGTGGCGCGAGACCT
>JANPAO010000044.1:0-3716 GCA_031429955.1 Phenylobacterium sp.
CCTGGAGGCACCGGCCAGCAGCAGGCCTGAGAGAATGGCCGGGGTCTCCATAAGCGCCAGGACCGCAGCCATATAGCCACCGAAGGCCAGGCCTTGGGCGCGGAGGAACTCGCTGCCGGCCGCAAAGGTCACCACCGAAACCGATCCATAGGCTGCTGCCGTGGCCGCAGCGGTGGTGCGCTCCAGCCGCGACACCCCGCGCAGGATGAAATAGGCCAGGATCGGGAAGCTGAGGCTGAGCAGGCCCCCGGCACCTGCGGCCTTCAGGAAGTCGGGGCTAAGGCCCGCGCGCGCCGCCTCCACCCCGCCCTTGAAACCGATGCAGAGCATCAGATACAGGGCGATGGTCTTGGTGGCCTGTTCGGGGATAACCAGGTCGGATCGGGCAAACCCCGCGGCGACACCCAGGGCAAAGAACAAGATGGCCGGGGTCAGAAGGTTCTGAAGGGCCAGTCCGGCCGCGTCTGTCAGCAGATCCAAGGTCGCTCCCAGGCTCCGAACGGCCTCGGACGTCAGGTCCGCCGCCGCTGTTCGACCGCTCCTATAGCATGCGTCGCATATCTGTCGCGGCGGCAGGGTGCCCACCCCTTGCAAGGTGCGCAACGCTTCCTATTTCTCGGCTGCAGGCCGGGCCCCTCTGGCGACCAAAGCTCCTTCTCTCCGAGCTGGTCGCGATGTCGGACTGCATCGGGTGCGCCCGATGCTGGGTCCTGGACGGTTTGGCCCCCCAACCCCCTCGGTCGCAGCGCTCGGGCGCACCCATCCCTTGAAACGGAGCGCCCGACGCCATGCCCCTGCTGCTTTGCCCCAACTGCAACGAATCCATGAACGCGGTGATCCGCCAGGCGGTGGAGTTCGACATGTGCCCCCACTGCCGTGGGGTCTGGCTCGATCGCGGTGAGCTGGAGAAGCTGATTGCTGCCGGTCGGGGTGAAGCGCCGGCCCAGGAGACCGCCGCGCCCATGTGGCGAGAGCCACAGCGTCCCCGCCGTGACTATGACGATGATGACGATGATGACCGGCGCTATCCCAAGCGCCGTAAGCGTTTCGATCTGTTCGACATCTTCGACTAGAGCCAGGTCAAGGCGGCCTCGCCCCGAAGAATCGCCTCGGCCTCCGGCGTATGTTTCGCCCCATCGCGGGGGTGCAGCACCAGGGGCGGGAGCAGGATCAGCGGGGCCTTGCCGGTCTTGCGCGCCCGCACGATCACCCGCTTAGCCGGCGCATCAGCATGGCCATGGATCGGGCGGACCTGGAACGAGCCGGCCTTGGGTGCCAGCAGGGCCAGAATGTCGGCCAGCCGATCGGCGCGGTGGATCAGGGTCAGGGTCCCGCCCTCTCGCACGGCCTTGAGCATGAAAGCCGTCCAGGCCGCCAAGCCGCCATCGGCCATCCAGGCTCCCCGTTTGGCTGGTGCTGGCGCACGCAAGGCGCTGGGGTCGTCAAAATAGGGCGGATTGGCCAGCACGGCGTCGAAGGCCGGTCGGTCGAGGACCTTGAAGCCCAGAGCGACGTCGCCCTGAAGAATCTCCACCCGCGTGCCAAGGTTGTTCAAGGCTACATTGCCGCGCGCCATGTCCACCGCTGAGGGATCGCGCTCCAGTCCGACAAAGCTTGCTCCAGCCTGGCGAACCGCCGCAGGCAGCAGGGCACCACCGACCCCGCAGCCCACCTCCAGCACCCGCGTGCCCGGAGCCGCGTCGCAGGCAGCGGCCAGCAGGGCGGCATCCAGGCCTGCGCGATAGCCGTCTGGGGCCTGGCGCAGAGCGACAGCACCGTTCAGCAGGCGGTCCTCCCCTGTGGCGTCCATGTCGGCCTGAAGACTCCTAATCGCCCTGCAAGGCGTCTGGGGCGTTGTGCGCGTCTTGACCGTGCCTTATCGCGTCATCATTGTCCCCGCAAACGGCGTGCCCCCCGCATCGCTGTTGCAGATCAGGAGTCTTCGTGGCCGCAGTCAGCGCCCCGGTCGCCCCAAAGCCCGCCTCCATTGAGGATCTTCTGGAGCTTGCGCGCCCCGACATGGCCGCCGTCGATGCCCTGATCCGCGACCGGATGCAGAGCCCGGTCTCGGTGATCCCGGCCCTGGCCGAGCACCTGATCGGCGGCTCAGCCAAGCGGCTGCGGCCGCTGCTGACCATCGCTGCGGCCCGGCTGTCGGGGGCGCAGGGCGATGAGTGCCTGAAATTGGCCGCAGCCGTTGAGTTCATCCATACCGCGACCCTGCTGCACGATGATGTGGTGGACTCCTCTGAGCTGCGTCGCGGCAAGGTGGCCGCCCACCTGATCTGGGGGGCTCCGGCCAGTGTTCTGGTGGGGGATTTCCTGTTTGCGCGCGCCTTTGAACTGATGGTGGAAGCCGGCTCCATGGCCGCCCTGGAGATCCTGGCTCGCGCCAGCCGGGTGATCGCCGAGGGCGAGGTGCTGCAACTGACCCGCGCCCACGACCTGAACCTGCCCCAGGAGGTCTATCTGGAGATCATCGCGGCCAAGACGGCCGAGCTATTCGCCGCCGCAGCCGAGGCCGGGGCGGTCAGTGCTGGCGCCAGCCCCGAGCGCTGCCAGGCCCTGCGCAAGTTTGGGCGGGATCTGGGGATCGCCTTCCAACTGGTGGACGACAGCCTGGACTATAGCGGTGTCAGCCAGGACCTGGGCAAGAACCCCGGCGACGACTTCCGCGAAGGCAAGGCGACCCTGCCGCTATTGCTGGCGATTGCGCGGACCGGGGCTGCGGAGAAGGCCTTCTGGGATCGCGCTGTGGCGCGGCTGGAACAGACCGATGGCGATTTCGAGCACGCGCGGACTCTGATCCAAGGGGCCGGCGCCCTGCGTGACACCCTGGACCTGGCGGCCGACTACGCCGGTCAGGCCAAGGGAGAGCTGGCGATCTTCTCGGCCAGCAACAGCTGGCGCCCAGCCCTGGAAGACCTGGCCGACTTCGCGGTGGCCAGGCAGAGCTAGAGTCTCAGAACCCGGTGAAGAGGCGGTCGAGGGCGCGGCGAATTTCGTCTTCAAAGGCTCTCAAGTCACCAGTTGAACCTGTCAGGCTACGAGCATCAATGCCGGCAAGTTCGCCAACTGAGACGACGTACTCCACCCCGCGAAATTCAACATTCGCGCTGGTCTCTGTGTAGGTCGCCTGACCATCTCTAACCAACAGGGGCGCAACGACAATCGCCGAAGCGGCGGTCAAATGGTGGGACTGGAGGACCACCACAAGCGGGGCCATCGGCCGCGATCTTGGGGATGGGTTTGGGAAGACATCGAACTGCCGTGCTACCAAGTGCGCAGATCTTCCCCAAAGACCCCGTACTTATCGATGCGTTCCCGATGGGCCTTGATGGCCTCGGCATTTTCCTCGGCCCACTGCTTGGCCTTCTCGTCGTCGTCTCGGGCTTTTTTCAGTTGGCGCGTAACAGACTCGGTTATGTGCTCAAGGCTCAGGCCCGCACTCTGCGCTTGCGCCAGCAGTTCAGCGTCAATCTCGATCTTGAGTTCGGCTTTGCCCATGGTCCGAAAACGTAATGCAATCTGGTCACGCTGGCTACACTGAGCGGCAGAGCGTGGTTAGCTGGTGAAGTGTCCGGATTTGATCGTCACCCCGGATGGATCATGTTCTCAGGCCGCACCACCTCATCGAACTCCGCGTCGGTGACATAGCCGCCGCCGACCGCCTCCTCGCGCAGCGTTGTCCCGTTCTTGTGCGCCGTCTTGGCGAT
>JANPAO010000045.1:0-6272 GCA_031429955.1 Phenylobacterium sp.
GGGCCGCCCGTTTTGCTATCTGGCGGTGGCGCCAAGCTGCAGGGCGCAAAGCTCGGAGATGCCTTTGCGGGCCAGGGCGAACAGGGCCTCGAACTCGCCCTGGCTGAAACCGCGCTTCTCCCCCGTCGCCTGGATCTCGACAATGTCGCCGGCCCCGGTCAGGACGAAGTTGGCATCAGCCTCGGCATTGGAATCTTCCTCATATTCCAGGTCCAGGACCGGTGTGCCCTTATAGATGCCGCAGGAGATGGCGGCGACCTGATCGGTGATCGGGTCGGTGGTCACCAGGCCCTCGTCCATCAGATAGTTGACCGCCAGCCGCAGGGCGATCCAGGCGCCGGTGATGGCGGCGGTCCGGGTGCCGCCGTCGGCCTGGATGACGTCGCAGTCCAGGGAGATCTGACGCTCCCCCAGGGCCGTGGGATTGATCACGCCGCGCAGGGAGCGGCCAATCAGGCGCTGGATTTCCTGGGTGCGGCCCGACTGCTTGCCCTCAGAGGCCTCGCGGCGGCCGCGGGTGTGGGTGGCACGGGGCAGCATGCCGTACTCGGCCGTCACCCACCCCTGGCCCCGACCGCGCATGAAACCCGGCACCCGATCCTCGACACTGGCAGTGATCAGGACCTTGGTGTGGCCAAAGCCGATCAGGCAGGAGCCCTCGGCATAGCGGTTGACGCCGGTCTCTATGGTCACGGCGCGCAGCAGGTCGGCGGTTCGGTCGGACGGTCGCATGACAGGGGCCTGGATTTGAGCGCGACGACTTGCGTCGCAGAGGGCCGCGCTTATCCTAGAAACGAGAGGCTCCGTCCATGGTTCTGACCTATCCCCGCGCCTGCCCTTGACCCATTCCCTGCTCCCCAGCGGGCCGAGCTTGGCCGAACTTGACGAACGCGCCCGCGATATTTTCCGCCGCGTGGTGGAAAGCTATCTGGAAACCGGCGATCCCGTGGGGTCGCGCACCCTGTCCAAGGGCGGGGTGCTGCTGTCGCCCGCCTCCATCCGAAACACCATGCAGGACCTGACCCTGCTGGGCCTATTGGGAGCCCCCCATATCAGCGCCGGGCGGCTGCCCACCCATGCGGGCCTGCGGCTGTTTGTCGATGGCCTGATGGAGGTGGGCGACCTTGGCGAGGAGGAACGCCGGACCATCGAGGCGCGGCTGACCGGTCGAGGCCAGACCTTCGACGACGCCCTCAACGAGGCCAGCGGCCTGCTGTCAGGTCTAGCGGGCGGAGCCGGGATCGTGGTCACCCCGGTCCGGGATGCCGGGGTCAAGCATGTGGAGTTTGTGGCGCTCTCGGCCGAGCAGGCCCTGGCGGTGATGGTCTTCGACGACGGGGCGGTCGAGAACCGGCTGATGGCCCTGGCGGCCGGTGTCACCCCCAGCGCCCTGCAGGAGGCGTCGAACTTTCTCAACAGCCGCCTGCGGGGCAAGACCCTGCTGGAGGCCGGGCGGGAGATGCGCACCGAGCTGGAGGCGGCACGCGCTCAGCTGAACGAGACCGCCGCCCGCCTGGTAGAGGACGGTATGGCCGCCTGGGGCGGGGGCGAGGTGGCCGAACGCGCCCTGATCGTGCGGGGCCGAGGCAACCTGCTGTCCGACCCGGAAACCCTGGCCGATCTCGAACGGGTGCGGATGTTGTTCGATGACCTGGAGCAGAAGGAGCAGCTCATCGGTCTTCTGGATGGGGTGAATGCGGGACAGGGTGTGCGCATCTTTATCGGGGCCGAAACCCGTCTCTTTTCGCTTTCGGGTTCCGCCGTGATCGCAGCGCCCTATATGACGGGCCGACAGAAGGTGCTGGGGGCGATCGGCGTGATCGGACCCGCCCGGCTCAACTATGCCCGGATCATCCCGCTGGTGGATTATACCGCCCGCGTGCTGTCCCAGGTTCGAGAACGCGTAAAGGATTGAAGATGTCCGACGATCAGATGCCGCCCGAAGATTTCAACGACGTCGCCGATGCGGCGATCGATCACATCGAGGCCCTGACGGTGGAGAACAAGGCCCTGAAGGAACAGGTGCTGCGCTATGCCGCCGAGGCTGAGAACACCCGCCGGCGGGCCGAGCGTGAGGCTAATGACGCGCGGGCCTATGCGATCCAGAAGTTTGGCAAGGACCTGCTGGCCGTCGCCGACAACCTGGGCCGCGCCCTGGCGGCGGCACCCGCCGAGAGCGCCGATCCGGTGGTGAAAACCTTTGTCGTCGGCGTCGAGATGACCGCCAAATCCCTGCAGACGGCCTTTGAAAACAACAGCCTAAAGCGGGTAGAGCCCGCCAAGGGCGTCAAGTTCGACCCCCACCTGCACCAGGCGATGATGGAACAGCCCTCCACCGAGGTGGCGGCCGGCGGAGTGATCCAGGTGCTGGCTCCCGGCTACGAACTGCTGGGCCGCCTGGTCCGGCCCGCCATGGTCATCGTCGCCGCCAAGGGCTCCACCGGCCCGGTGGCGCAAGGCGAACCTGCCACGCCCACCAACCCCTATGCCGCCAATGATCAGGCCCATGAGGGTGACGATGCCGGTGCCGCAGTGGACACCAAGGCGTAAAGCCTAACTCACCTTGGGCTCGGGCTTGCGCAGTCGGATCAGGCCCTCCTGAGTGACCGAGACCACCAGGTCGCCCTTCTGGTTGAAGATCTGACCGCGCACGAAGCCCCGTCCGCCCGACGCCGAGGGGCTGTCCTGGTGGTAGAGATGCCACTCGTTGAAATTGGACGGCATGTGAAACCACATGGCGTGATCCAGACTGGCCGACTGCAGGCCAGGGGTCTGCCACTGCACCGCATGGGGCCGCATGGCCGTCGACAGCATGTTCATGTCCGAGGCATAGGCCAAGATCACCTGGTGCATGTGGGGATCTGAGCCGATGGGGGCGCGGCATCGGAACCAGACGCTGTTCTCCGCAGGCTTGGGTCCGGCATTGAAGAAGGGATTGCCGTCCACCGCCCGCATCTCGATGGGCCGTGGCCGCGACATCATCTTGCGCATCTCCGGCGAGACCTTTTCCAGCATCTTGGCCTGTTGCTCGGCCTCGCTGGGCAGGTCGTCAGGACCTGGGACATCTGGCATCGGGGCCTGATGCTCAAACCCTTCCTCCACCACCTGGAAGGAGGCGGCGAGGTTGAAGATCTGCTTGCCGTTCTGGATGGCCACCACCCGGCGGGTGGTGAAGGTGCCACCATCGCGGGATCGGTCGACATCGAAGACGATGGGGATCTGCGGGTCACCGGGCCGGATGAAGTAGCAGTGCAGGGAGTGGCAGACCCGATCCTCCACCGTCTCATAGGCCGCCAGCAGAGACTGGGCGATCACCTGGCCGCCAAAGATCCGGCCCGGACCCATGGAGGGGCTGACGCCCCGGAACAGGTTCAGTTCCAACCGCTCCAGCGACAGGGTCTCAATCAGGCTCTCGGGGGTGTCCATGGCGCGTCTCGGAATATGCTGCAGGTGCGAAAGGTCACCGATTAGGCCCATCGTGCCCTGGCGGCAAGGCGGTAGAAATCACCGCCCGCATGGTCCAAAAGTCCTCCATGTCCTTCGACGCCACCGTCCTGACCATGTTTCCCGAGGCCTTCCCTGGCCCGCTCGGCGTCTCGCTGATCGGCACGGCCTGGCGTGAGCAGGGGCTCTGGAGCTTGGAAACGGTGGACATTCGCCAGTTTTCCAAGGATAAGCGCGGCTTCCTGGACGACACCCCTGCGGGTGGCGGCCCGGGACAGGTGATGCGGGCGGACGTCATCGCCTCTGCGCTGGACAGCGTGGAGCGGCGAGGACGGCCGCTTTTGTACATGAGCGCCCGGGGCAAGCCCCTGACCCAGGCGCGGGTGAGGCAGTGGGCTGACGGGCCTGGACTGATTGTCCTGGCCGGCCGGTTCGAAGGGGTGGATCAACGGGTACTCGACGCCCGGGGGTTTGAGGAGGTCGCTGTCGGCGACGCGGTGCTCGCAGGTGGCGAGGCGGCGGCCCTGGTGACGATCGAGGCCTGTGTGCGGCTGGTTCCAGGTGTGTTGGGACAGGCGCAGAGTTTGAGTGAAGAAAGCTTCGAGGATGGGCTCCTCGAACATCCGCAGTTCACAAGACCGCGGACGTTTGAAGGCCTGGATATCCCCGAGGTGCTGTTGAGCGGCCATCATGCCCTGGTGCGGAAATGGCGGTCTGAGCAGCGGGACGAAACGACGCGGAAGCAGCGGCCGGACTTGTGGGCGCTGCGAACCGCCAATCAACAGCCAAAGGGCGATTAAAGCCCAGTGACCAAAGGACGTGACCGATGAACATCATCCAGAAGTTGGAAGACGAAGAGCGCAACCGCCTCCTCGCCACCCGCAAAATCCCTGATTTCCAAGCCGGCGACACCCTGCGGGTGAACGTCAAGATCAAGGAAGGCGAGCGCGAGCGCGTCCAGGCCTATGAAGGCGTCTGCATCGGCCGTCAGGGCGGCGGCATCAATGAGAGCTTCACGGTCCGCAAGATCTCCTTCGGCGAGGGCGTGGAGCGGGTGTTCCCGACCCACTCGCCGATGATCGAATCCATCGAGGTGAAACGTCGCGGCGTCGTCCGTCGCGCCAAGCTCTACTATCTGCGCGACCGTCGCGGGAAGTCAGCCCGGATCGCCGAGCGCTCCTACAGCAGCGGTGCCAAGGCCGACGCCACCAAGGCCGAAGCCGCCGAAGACTAGGGTCTTCTCGAGCTTCAGAGTTTCAAGCGGCGGCCCTGGCAACGGGGCCGCCGTTTTCGTTCAGCCCGCGACCCAGGCCTTCCAGGCGTCCATCACTGGGGTGAAATCGGTGGGCTGTTTCTCGTACTGAAGGACATCCTGGCCAAAGGTCACCCAAGGCTGAGCACTGGAGACCCAGAAGGCAGAGACCGGGTGCAGCCAGCCTGTGTCATCCAGGGTTCCCGGACGGATGGTCAAAGAATGCGGGCCCCCCGGTGGCTCGGTGAAGACCCGGGTTCCGCAGTCGGGGCAGAAGCGTTGCGGGATCACGGTCCCTGATTGAGCCTTGCGCAGCCAGGTGCCGAGCACCCCTTGGATGACTTCGAAATCCTTGCGCAGGACCGGCATGGCCATGGAAAAGGCGCTGGCCGTCAGCGTCTGGCAGTCGGTGCAGTGGCAGCTATAGACCGCAATCGGCGGTGCCCGCAGCTCGTAGCGCACCTGCCCGCAGGCGCAGCCGCCCTGGATCGGAAAACGGGGCAGGCGGCTCATGCGCCCTCCGTCAGATAGGTGCTGAACCCGGCCACCAGGTGGTCGAACATCAGGCGCATGCGGCGGCTGCCCTTGAGGTTCTCGTGCATGGCGATCCAGCATTCCAGCTGGAAGGAAAAGGCATTGGCCAGAACCGGCACCAGGCCGTCGCGGCGGGCCAGGTGGTGCTGGACGCTGCCAATCCCCATGCCGGCGCGGATCGCCGCGACCTGGGCCGCATCATCGTCGGTGCGGAAGTTGAAGACGTCGCGGGTGATCGGTCGCGGAAAGTTGATGCCGGCCAGGAGGTCCGCCGGGGGCTGGCCCCGGTCGAACCCGATGACAGTGTGGCGGTCCAGGTCTTCCAGGCTTTCGGGAATCCCCCGCCGGTCGAGATAGGTCTGGGTGGCATAGAAACCCACCCCCAACATCCCCACCTTGCGGGCCACCAGGGCCCCCTGGGTGGGCCTGGCCATCCGCACGGCGATATCGGCATCGCGACGCGACAGGTCCTCCAGCTTGTTGGAGAGCACCAGCTCGATCTGGATATTGGGGTGCTGCTCCATGAAGCCTGCCAGGATACTCGGCAGCACCTCGACCCCGACCATCAGGCTGGCGGCGATCCGCACCGCGCCGGTCTCACTATCGGCCGAGCCGGAGGCGTCGCGCAGGGCCGCAGCGGCAGCGGCATTCATCTCCTCCAGGTGGGTCTTGAGGCTGAGGGCCAGGTCGGTGGGGGTCAGCCCTCGGGGGCTGCGCAGGAAGAGCGGGGCACCCAGTTGCTGCTCCAGCGCCTCGATGTGACGGCCGATGGTGGGCTGGGTCAGGCCCCGCGCCCGCGAGGCCGCCGACAGGCTGCCGGCCTGCAGCACCGCATGCAGGCTCTGATAGAGATCCCAGGTTGGTTCGCTCATGCGTCCATGGATAACCCAGTTCCCGATATCTGCAATTTCGTTTGGACACCGGGGTCCGGCCACCTCCGGGCTCGCCGAGAAATCCTGGCCCCACACTGGACTTCAGGGGGTCGGCGATCCTAGATGCCGCCCATGTCGCGCAAGACCCTTTATGACAAGATCTGGGACGC
>JANPAO010000046.1:0-2415 GCA_031429955.1 Phenylobacterium sp.
GGTGCTGGCGACCGGCGCAATTGCGCCCGATGGCGTTGGACGTGATCCGGATCTGGCGGGACTGCGGGCCAGTGCCCTGATTGCCCAGGGCGGGATCAAGGATGCCGCGGCGATCCTGTCGCGCACCTCGGGCCTGGACCAGAGTCCGGCCCTGGCCCAGGCCGGCGCTGAGGCAGCCCTGCTGGCCGGCGACGATGACGGGGCCTGTGCGATCTCGGATCGACTGACGGTGGGTCGGGAGAACGTCTACTGGCTGCGGCTGCGGGCCTATTGCCAGCTTCGCAGCGGGGCTGCCGGGGCCGCCCAGCTCACCTATGATCTGGCCCAGAGTCAGGGCCGCGACCCGATCTATGGTCGGTTGATGGGCGCCAAGCTGGCGGGCGTCGGCGATCCGGGCGCCCCGTCCCTGCGGCACGGACTGGACTATGCCCTGAGCCGAAATCTGGGTCTGGATGTCACCGGTCCTGCGTCTCCCGGGGTCGCAGCGGCCCTGCAGGCGACAGCTTCGGTTCCGGCGGTCTGGATGATCGAGGGCGGGCCAGGTCCGGTAAAGGCCGCGATGGCGGCGTTGGCCCAGGGTGACCTGACCAGCGCCCGCACCCTTCGGGCGGGGCTGACCGGCGACAGCCTGCCCGGGGCCAGCGACCTCGCCCTGCTGGACGCCCTGCTGTCGGCGGCCTCCGGCAAGCCCGATCCCCAGACCCTGGACCGCCTGGTGGAACGCGGCGCGACGGGGGAGGCCAAGTCGCGCGCCCGCGCTCAGGCCGGTGCCCTGCTGCTGGCCGCCCTTGGCACCCCCATGACCCCTTCGGTGCGGGGCCAGTTTGCCGGCTTCAACGCAGGGGAGATCAAGGCCCCGGCGGCGCGCGCCTTTGCCCTCGACCTGGCGGGGCGCGAGGCTGCCACGGGCGAGGCCGCCCTGCTGGCCCTGTGGATCTGCGCCGAGGCGGGACCCGGCGGTCCGGCGGCGGGAGATCGGGCGGCCATCATCCAGGCCCTGATGGCTGCGGGTCTGGTGGGCGATGCTCAGGCCTTCGCGATCGAAGGCCTGCTGGCCCTGCGATGAGCACCTCCTCCGGCTGGGCCGAGGCCTTTCTGGAAATGATGGCGGTGGAGCGGGCCGCCGCCAAGAACACGCTTACGGCCTATGGCCGCGACCTGGCCGACGCCGCAGGGTTCCTGGCGGGGCGGGGCCAGGATCTGGGGGACGCCTCGGCCGAGGATATCGAGGCCTATTTCGCAGCCCTCGGCGCGCGGGGCCTGTCGCCGGCCACCGCCTCACGCCGCCGCGCCGCGGTTCGCCAGTTCTACAGGTTCGTGCTGGGGGAGGGCTGGCGGGCCGATGATCCCTCACGCCGGGTTGAGGCCCCCAAGCGTGGCCGGCCCCTGCCCAAGGTGCTCAGCCGTGACGAGGTGGACCGGCTGATCGCGGCGGCCGGAGCCAAGGACGGGGCCCAGGGCCTGAGGCTGGGCTGTGTAGTGGAGCTGATCTATGCCTCGGGCCTGCGGATCTCTGAGCTTACCGCCCTGCCGCTGGCCGCCCTGGCGCGGGACCCGGCCTATCTGATGGTGACGGGCAAGGGCGGCAAGGATCGGCTGGCCCCCCTCAATGCGGCCGCACGCCAGGCGGTGAAGGCCTATCTGGAGGTCCGCAAGGTGTTCCTGCCGAAGGGAGACGCTGCCAATCCCTGGCTGTTTCCCTCCCGTGGTAAGGCCGGTCGCATGACACCCCGGCGCTTTGCCCAACTGCTGGACGAGGCTGCTGCCGATGCCGGGGTCGACCCGGCCCGTGTCAGCCCCCACGTCCTGCGCCACGCCTTCGCGACACACCTTCTGGAGGGCGGGGCCGACTTGCGGGTGGTGCAGAAGCTGCTGGGTCACGCCGACATCGCCACCACCCAGATCTACACCCATGTGGCCGGCGACCGCCTGGCCCAGGTGGTGGCCAGCAAACACCCCCTGTCGCGCAAGACCTGACGGCGGCCCGACGCCAGCTACTTGTTCGGATGGGGGAACCCGCCTAGTTTCCAGCACTTCCGCCAACGGAAGGAAGAGACCCCGCATGGCTGCGCACTATCTCGAGTTCGAGCGCCCCATCGCCGACCTCGAAGCCAAGATCGAGGAGCTGTCCAAGCTGTCGGAAACCACAGGGTCTGGTGCCCTGGAGGACGAGATCGAGGCCCTGCGAACCCGCGCCCAGCAGATGCGCCGTGAGGCCTATTCCAAGCTCGACGCCTGGCAGAAGACCCAGGTTTCCCGCCACCCCGACCGCCCCCATTTTGTCGACTATGCGGCCGGCCTGATCGAGGAATTCGTGGAGCTGCGCGGCGACCGCAAGTTCGCCGACGACCAGGCGATCATGGGCGGGCTCGGTCGCTTTCGCGGTCACCCCGTGGTGGTGATGGGTAACGAAAA
>JANPAO010000047.1:0-3800 GCA_031429955.1 Phenylobacterium sp.
GAGGTGCGGCAGCAGTCCATGGCGGTGTTGCCGCCGCCCAGCACGATCACCCGCTTGCCGATCTTCTCGACGTGCTCAAAGGCCACGCTGGACAGCCAGTCGATGCCGATATGGATATTGGCGGCGGCCTCCTTACGGCCGGGCAGATCCAGGTCGCGGCCCCGAGGCGCGCCGGTTCCCACGAAGATGGCGTCATAGTCCTGCGCCAATAACCCCTTGAGGCTATCGATCCTCTGGCCCAGGCGCATGTCGATGCCCAGACCGGTGATGTAGCCCACCTCCTCGTCGATCACCTCTTCGGGCAGGCGGAAGCGGGGAATCTGGCGACGGATCATGCCGCCGGCCTTCTCGTCGCCGTCGAAGATCACCACATGGTAGCCGAGCGGAGCGAGATCCCGCGCCACGGTGAGGGCGGCAGGGCCTGCCCCCACCAGGGCCACGGTCTTGCCATTGCGGGGCGCCACCGGCGGCAGGAAGGCGGCGATGTCGGACTTGTTGTCAGCCGCGACCCGCTTCAGCCGGCAGATGGCCACCGGCTCATCCTCGACCCGGCCCCGACGGCAGGCCGGCTCACAGGGCCGGTCGCAGGTGCGCCCCAGGATGCCCGGGAACACATTGGACCGCCAGTTGACCATATAGGCCTCGGTGTACCGGCCGTCGGCGATCAGGCGGATGTACTCTGGGACCGGGGTATGGGCCGGGCAGGCCCACTGACAATCGACGACCTTGTGAAAATAGTCAGGCCCGTCGGCACTGGTGCGCTGCAAAACTGGTTCCTTCCCGCGACGCTCTACTCCCGGGAGCCCAACACCCTTCCCCGTTTCCGAGAATGCGTTCGCCAGCCCCGACGCGGCGTAGATTTCATCTAAATCCCGTTCCGCGCCCACGCCAATACGGTTTCTGTCCTGGCGTGCGCGAATTCGACCCGACAAGGCCGGTCAAGTGTGCGTGAGAGTCCGCGTGCCCGTTCCAAAGGCGCTTTCCTTAACCAAAGATGAACGGCAGTCTCGGATTCCCTCGCCAAGCGAGTTGGAGTTCTGGGAGACACCTGCGATGCCTCTGCCGACCGAAATGGACCTGACCTCCCTTCCCGATGCCATCCCGTCGCCGTTCGATACCGAGTCGGCCTTTTATGACTCCGACGTCGAGATCAACGATCGGCGGGCGCGTGCCGAGAATGCCGAAGCTCTGCGACTGGCCCGCGCGCTCTGAGAGGGCGGGTCCGGCCGGTGATGCTGGCTGGTGACTAGACGAACGACCGTGACCGATGGGTAAGACTGGCGATTGAGCATCGCCCGAGATCTGCAGGGCACATCTGCGACATTTAGGCGCATGGGGTGTTTGCCCTTTCTTCACCCCCTTGCCCTCATTTTGGGCGCGGGAGATCGTGTCAATGTCAGACGGCCACATCGAGCCAGGAACCAGCCAAGTCGCGTTGGACCACCGCTTGGCTTCCATCGCCAGGCTGAGTGGCAATGGCATGATCCTGCTGGACCGGACGGGTCGGATCGACTGGGTCAATGACGCCTTTGTCGCCCGCACCGGCTATACCCTTGACCTCGCGCGCGGCCAGTTTCCCTGTGACCTGCTGGAGTCACCGGTCACCGACCCGGAGTCTCTGCTGCGTCTGCGGCAGGCGGTCTTTTCCGGACAGGACATTCGCCTGGAGATTCAACTCCAGGATCGTCACGGCGGCCGCTTCTGGGTTGATCTGGACATTCGCCCGACCTTCGACGCCGACGGCGACACCGATGGGTTCATTTCGGTCCAGACCGAGGTCACCTCGGCCAAGCTGCTGGAAGCTCGACTGAAGGCCGCCTCGGCGTCCCTGCGGTCGGCCAGTCAGTTGGCCCAGCTCGGCGGGTGGGAGGTCGATTCCCTCAATCGGCAGATTCACTGGAGCCCGGAGGTTCAGGTCCTATTGGGACGTCCTCAGGCCAGCGACCCCTTCGAGGTCTGGCTGACGATCTTTCCAGAAGCCGAACGCCCCAAGATCAGGGCCGCCTTCGGTCAGTCGGTCCAGACGGGGAAAAGGTTCGAATTCGAAACCCCGGTTCTCACGGCGGACGGCGGCATGACCTGGTTCCGTGTCGTCGGCGAGCCAGAGCTGGTGGAGGGTCGGTGCGTCGCCATTCACGGGGCCATGCAGGATATCAGCGCCCAGCGCGCCGCCCATGCTGACTTGCTGGAGTCCGAGCGCTTTGGCCGAGGTGTGATCGACGGGGTGGCCGCAAATCTGGTGGTCATCGACGACACCGGTGCCATCGTGGCCGCCAATGAGGCGTTCCTGGCGCGCGGCGCGACCCTGGGACGGGGCGAGCCCGATGTGGTGGGGCGCAACTTCTTCCGCTTCATGAACCACCTGCCGGCCGGCCACGGCAAGATTCTCGAGCGAGGCTTGCGGCGGATCCTGAGCGGGAAGTCCAAGACCTTTGTCCGGACCTATGAGGGCTATACCGGCGAGCTCTACCGAATGACGGCCGCCCGCTTTGCCGGCGACGGGCCTGTGCGCTGCGTCGTCATGACCCAGTCCATCCAGGATCTGAAGCGGTCGGAGGACCGGTTGCGGGACATGAATGCCAGCCTCAAGCAGGCCCGCGACGACGCCGAGGCCGCCAACCGCGCCAAGTCCGCCTTCTTGGCCACCATGAGCCACGAGATTCGCACGCCGCTGAACGGGGTGCTGGGCATGGCCCAGGCCATGGCACGCGACGACCTGCCCCCGGCCCAACGAGACCGCCTGACGGTCATCCGCCAGGCCGGCGAGACCCTGCTGACCCTGCTCAACGACCTCCTGGACCTGTCGCGCATCGAGGCCGGGCGCATGGACCTGGAGGATTCCAGCCTTGATGTCCTGCAACTGGTGCAGGGGGCCGAGGCCACCTTCACCACCCTGGCCAGTGAGAAGGATGTCGGCCTCACCCTGCAGGTGTCTGAGGACGCCAGGGGCCTCTGGGCCGGAGACCCGACCCGGGTTCGGCAGATCCTCTACAACCTGGTGTCCAACGCCGTGAAGTTCACAGGTCGAGGCCAAGTGACCGTCGATATATCGGTGGCAGACTCCCATCTGGTGATGAGCGTGGCTGACACTGGCCCCGGCATTGCCCCCGACCGCCTGGGCCACCTGTTCCAGAAGTTTGTTCAGGAGGACGCCTCCACCACCCGCCGCTTTGGCGGATCGGGTCTTGGCCTGGCTATCTGCCGCGAACTAGCCACCCTGATGGGCGGCACCATCGGTGTCAGCAGCGTGGTCGGAGAGGGCTCCACCTTTACCGCGCGCCTGCCCCTGACCCGGCTGGGCGATGCGCCGGAGGCATCCGATCCGGAAGGCGCCTGCGAGGCCCCGGAACTGGCGGAGGGCGCGGTCCTGCGAATCCTGGCGGCCGAGGACAATCCGATGAACCAGTTGGTGCTGCGGACCCTGATGGCCCAGGTCGGAGTTGAGATCACCTGCGTCGACAATGGGGCCTTGGCGGTTGCCGCCGCCGCCAGCGGCCATTGGGACGCCATCCTGATGGACGTGCAGATGCCAGTGATGGACGGGCCAACCGCCGCCCGACAGATCCGGGCGGCCGAGGCGGCAGCGGGCCGCCGCCGCGTGCCCATCCTGGCCCTGACCGCCAATGCCATGGCCCATCACGAGGCCGAGTACACCGACGCCGGCATGGACGCCCTGGTGCCCAAGCCCATTCAGTTAGAGCGCCTGCTGGCGACCCTTCAGGCCGTGCTGGACCAGGACGAGCCTGCGATGTCTCGGGAGGTGGACGCCGCCTGACCCTAGACCCTGACGAGCTCTGCCC
>JANPAO010000048.1:0-9774 GCA_031429955.1 Phenylobacterium sp.
ACGTTGCGGCATTGCGGCAAGGCGGTGGATTGCGCTACGGGACGCCCAACCCCGTCGTCCGTATCAGCAATCGGAGCAGCCCATGACCACCAAGACCCCTATCCGCGTGGCGGTGACCGGCGCGGCCGGCAATATCGGCTATGCCCTTCTCTTCCGCATCGCCTCGGGCGAGATGTTTGGCAAGGACCAGCCGGTGATCCTGCAACTGCTGGAGATCCCGGTGGAAGGTCCGCAGAAGGCGCTGAAGGGCGTGGCCATGGAACTGGAAGACTGCGCCTTCCCGCTGTTGCGCGACATGGTGCTGACCGGCGAGGCCGATGTCGCCTTCAAGGACGTGAACTGGGCCCTGCTGGTGGGCTCCAAGCCCCGGGGTCCGGGCATGGAGCGCGCCGACCTGCTGAAGGACAACGGCAAGATCTTCATCGCCCAGGGCAAGTCCATCGACGCCGTGGCCGCCGATGACGCCCGCGTCGCGGTGGTGGGCAATCCCTGCAACACCAATGTCATGATCGCCGCCAACCAGGCCAAGCGTCTGCCCGCCGAGCGCTTCACGGCCATGGTGCGGCTGGACGAAAACCGGGGCCGCGCGCAACTGGCCACGAAGGCAGGCGTTTCGATCAACGAGGTCAGCGACCTCTATATCTACGGCAACCACAGCCCCACCATGTTCGCCGACTTCACCCACGCCAAGATCGGGGGCAAGGCGGCCGCCGAGGTGATCGGCGATGAAGCCTGGCTGAAGAACGACTTCCTGCCCGCCGTCGGCAAGCGGGGCGCGGCGATCATCGAGGCGCGCGGCGTCAGTTCGGCGGCCTCGGCGGCCAATGCCCTGATCGACCACGTCCGCGACCTGACCACCGTGGGCAGGGTCCACTCGGTGGCGGTGCCGAGCCTCGGTCGCTACGGCTTTGCCGACGGCATCTGGGCCGGCATGCCGGTCAAGACCACCGCCACCGGCTATGACGTGATCACCAGCTTTGAGATGGACGACTTCGCCAAAAGCAAGATTGCCATCACCAATGACGAGCTGGTGGGCGAGCGCGACACCGTCAAGGACATGCTGGGCTGAGCCCAACCCGACCGGAGAGCCTGGTGATGACCCATGCCATCGGCCCCACTCTGGAGACCGAGCGCCTGATCCTCCGCCCGCCAACAGCGGCGGACTTCGAGCCCTGGGTGACCTACATGGCCGACGAGGAGGCCGCCCGCTACATCGGGGGGCTGCAGCCGCGGGAGGTGGTCTGGCGCTCGCTCTGTTTGGTGACCGGGGCCTGGACCATTGCCGGCTTCTCAATGTTCAGCGTCATCGAGAAGGCCACCGGCGACTGGGTCGGGCGTCTGGGGCCTTGGCGGCCTGAGGGCTGGCCGGGCACAGAGGTGGGCTGGGGGATCATCCGGGATCGCTGGGGCAAGGGCTATGCCACAGAGGGTGCCATCGCGGCCACCGACTGGGCCTTTGACGACCTGGACTGGACCGAGGTGATCCACACCATCGACCCGGCCAATCACGCCTCCTGCGCGGTGGCTCAGCGATTGGGCTCGACCATCCTGCGCCAGGCCAACATGCCGCCGCCCTTTGCCGACACGGTGCTGGACGTCTGGGGTCAGAGCCGCGAGGATTGGACCGCGCGGCGCGCATCCCGCTAAAGCCAGCCCGCCTCGCGGATCAGCTTGGCATAGGTGCGGCTCACCGGAACCTCGGCCCCACTCTTGAGGGTCAAGGTGGCGCGACCATCGCCCCGCCGGGCGTCGTTGACGGCGTCTCGGGCCACCCACCAGGAACGGTGCACCTGGGTGCCCTCAAGGCCTTCAAGTTCGGCCACCGCATCGGCCAGGCGCATCAGGATCAGGTCCTGGCCCTTGGAGGTGTGCAGACGCAAATAGTGATCTTCGGCCTCCACCGCCCAGACCTCCGCCCCCCGCAGTTTCAGGGGTAGACGCTCAAGGAACTTCACCGGTGCGGAAGCCGGTGCCTCCACCACCGCCACCCGACGGCTGACCGACACGAAGACGGCCAGGCTGGTCATCACCAGGCACATCACCAGCGAGATCGCCACATAGGCTGGAAGTTGGTCGTAGGGCGCTGGCCCGCCCTTCACAGCCCAGGCCGCACCCCAGACCAGCACGCCCATCGGAGGTGTCATGGCCAAGGCACCCAGCACGGTGTGGATCACCAGACCCCGCCGGGCGAGGGCCAATCGCTCCACCCCCCGAAAGGTCGCCATGCCCAGCAGCGCACCGGCCAAGGACAGGCTCACCATGAAGGCGGTGCGCGGCAGAAACGGCACATCGGAAGTGCCGAAGGCCCCGACGAAACTCAGGAACGCCCCGATGGCCGCCGATGTCCCAAACGTCCGCCTGGCCACAGCCCAGGTGAAAGGCTCCATCTGCGAAGCGCCAGTGGCGGGTTGGGGCACTTGGCGCAGCCGGTCTGTCATTCGACGTATCGTCCTTTGCCCATCGATCGGCAGATCTCCAGACACATTTCCACCGAATGGCGTGCGCATGGGCACGCCCAGAAGATGGAGATAGAGGATGTCGCTGATTTCGCAAATCCTGTCACCGGGACGCGCCACTGGCCTGCGCCGGCTGGTTGTGCCCCTGGCCGTGATTGGCACCTTGGCGGCGCTCGCGCCCTTCGCCGGAGCCATGATCCAGGCCGCA
The DNA here is from genome assembly GCA_031429955.1 of Phenylobacterium sp. Lineage (GTDB taxonomy): Bacteria > Pseudomonadota > Alphaproteobacteria > Caulobacterales > Caulobacteraceae > Phenylobacterium. The sequence continues at coordinate 2,665 of JANPAO010000048.1, forward strand.
TCCCAGGCCCGCCTTCATGGACCAGACCTGGCCTTGCTGGCCGCTCAGCCCCTGGTGATCAAACTGCACATCGCCGGGGCCGTCATCGCCCTGCTGCTGGGTGCGGTCCTGATGACCCTGCGCAAGGGTGTGACCTTTCACCGGGCTATGGGTTGGTTCTGGGTCGGGGCCATGGCCCTGGTGGCGGGATCGTCCCTGTTCATCGTCGGGATCAACGGCGACCGTTGGTCCTTCATCCACCTGTTCTCCGGCTGGACCCTGATCGCCCTGCCCATCGCCGTCCTGGCCGCACGCCGACACATTGTGAAGACCCATCGCGGCTTCATGATGGGCCTGTTCTACGGAGGCCTGGTGATCAACGGGGCCATTGCCTTCATCCCGAGGCGTACGATGTGGGATCTGTTCTTCGGTTGAGGTCTCAGATGGCTGGCCGGACCCCGACACGCTTCAGCCACGATTGGCGCAGATGGGGGCATTTCCTCCAGGCTTCAGGCACGCCATGGCCGACTACATTTTCCACGATCCCTCTGGCCGTCGCGGGCGTTGGGCGGGCCTAGCTGGAGGGTTGCTGATCGCCCTCCTGGCTGCGGGCGCGGCTGCCTTCTTTGCCACCCTGGCCTTTGCGCCGACGCTACCGGTGCTGCATCTTCAGGACCCGAGGGTCTTGCGCGGACTGCAGGTCGAGACCGCCCATCGACTCACCGGGCACCGGAGCTGGACCCGCGTCCCCCATCCGCGTCATGCCGGGACCGTGACGCCGGGGCGGCCGCTGAACGTTGGCTTCTATGTTTCGTGGGATGAAAGCTCGCGGGAGTCGCTTGCTCGGCATATCGACGCCCTGGATGTGGTGGCCCCTCAGTGGATCGCTCTTCAGGGTAGCCAGGGAGCTCTGACGCTCACAGCCGATCCTCTCGCCGAGGCGATCATCAAGGGCGCGCGCCGTCCACCTTCGGTGCTACCCTTGGTGCACAATGCCCAGGAGTCGGCCTGGAACGGGCCCCAGGCCGATGCCCTGATCCTTAGCCCCGTAGCGCGTAAGGCCCTGAGCGAACACCTCGTGACCCTGGCGCGGACCCATGGCTACGGGGGCTACATATTTGATCTGGAGAATCTGTCGCCGCGCGCGGCCGAAGCCTATCCCGGCTTCTTGGCCCAGATCCGCGCGGCCTTGAAACCCGAGGGCCGGGAGCTTTGGGTGACCGCCCCGTTCGCCGATGCCTCCTGGCCGCTCAAGAAGCTGCAGGCAGCCACCGACGTTCTAGTCTTGATGGCCTATGACCAGCATTGGGGCACGGGAGACGCTGGCCCCGCCGCCGGACAGGCCTGGTTCCAGTCTGGCGTGGCCGCGCGGATGAGCGAACTGAATCCGGCTAAGACGATCCTGGCGCTCGGGGCCTATGGCTACGACTGGACCCTTCCGTCACCGGGCCAGGCCGGATCAGCCGAGGCCATCACCTTCAACGAAGCCACCCAGCTGGCCCATGACTCTGGGGCCTCGGTGGCCATGGATCCCGAGGCGCTCAACCCTCACCTTGCCTACCAGGATGATCTTGGGCGGCAACACCAAGCCTGGTTTCTGGACGCCGCGACCTTCCACAACCAGATCAAGGTGGCCGATGCCTATCGCCCGCTGGGATACGCGATCTGGCGCCTCGGATCAGAGGACCAGGGCGTCTGGCAGGTGATGCCTCACGCCTATGGGCAGGTCTCAGACAAGGGTCTGGAGATCCTGGCGCCTGGTCAGGACGTGAACTTCGATGGCACCGGCGAGGTTCTTCACGTTTCGGCCACCCCCAAGGCGGGTCGACGGAGCCTGCTGACCGACCCCAAGACGGGTCTGATGGCAGCCGAAGACTATCAGGCGATGCCGACCTCCTACGTGGTTCAGCGCTATGGGGCCCATCCCGGCCTGGTGGCCCTGACCTTCGACGATGGGCCAGACCCTCGCTGGACCGCAAAGATCCTCGACATCCTGGCTGCGAAACACGTGCCAGCCACCTTCTTCGTCATTGGCGAGAACATGGAGACCAATCCCGGGCTGGTGCAACGCGAGGTGCGAGACGGCCATGTTGTCGGCAGCCACACCTGGACACACCCCAACATCTCCGAGGTGCCCCAAGCCGAGGCGCAGCTGGAGCTCAATGCCACACAGCGCCTCTTCGAGACCCTCACCGGGCGATCCCTGCGCCTGTTCCGCCCGCCCTTTTTTGGCGACGCAGAACCTTCAACACCGCGGGAGGTGGCCCCGTTGCTTACCGCCCAGGCGCTTGGCTATTTGACGGTCGGTCTGCGGATCGATCCCGACGATTGGCAGAAACCGGATGCGAGCCTGATCGTATCGCGAACCCTCGCAAGGCTGGCCGACACCGAGAGGCCAGGTCAGGTGGTGTTGCTTCACGACTCAGGCGGTGACCGAAGCCGCACCGTTGCCGCCTTGCCCGCCTTGATCGATCAGATCCGAGCTCGCGGCTACCGACTCGTCAGCGTCGCCGAACTTGCCGGCATGTCGCCAGGCGAGGCCATGCCGGTTGCCTCCAAGACCTCTGCGGAGATGTTGCTGGATCGGGTCGGCTTCGGGTTCTTTCATGGCCTGCAGATGGTTCTGAGATGGCTGTTTCTGTTCGCCATCTGGCTAGGTGCGGTCCGCCTCCTGGCCCTGGGGGTCCTGGCCTTGATTCACCGACTTGGTGTCGAGCGCCGGACACCGCCGACAACCGACGGACGGGCAGGTCCGACGGTGACCGTCCTGATCCCCTGCTTCAATGAGGAGAAGGTGATCGGCGCGTCCGTGGCGCGGGTTCTGGAATCCCATTGGCCTAGCCTAGACGTCATCGTCCTGGACGATGGCTCGTCCGACGGCACCGCCGAGGTGGTGCGCCGCCTCTACGCCGATGAGCCCCGGGTCAGGTTGATGTCCTTTGCCAACGGCGGAAAGGCGCTGGCCCTCAATAGGGGGTTAGCCCTGGCCGCCGGCGACATCGTCGTTGCCCTGGATGCTGACACCCTCTTTGCGCCCTCGACCATCGCACAGCTTGCCCGCTGGTTTGCCGATCCCAGGGTTGGTGCCGTGGCGGGCAATGCTCTGGTCGGCAACCGCGACAAACTGCTGACTCGGTGGCAGGGGCTTGAATACATCACAGCCCAGAACCTGGAACGCAGGGCCCTGGCGGCGCTCGGTGCCGTGACGGTTGTTCCGGGGGCCGTGGGGGCCTGGCGCAAGACGGCCCTCATCGCCCTGGGCGGCTATCCAGCTGACACCCTGGCGGAAGATCAGGACCTGACCCTTGCCGTGCAGCGCGCCGGTTGGCGGGTTGAGTTCGACCCGGAAGCCAGGGCCTATACCGAAGCTCCCGAGACGGTGGCTGATCTCTTGAAGCAGCGCTTCCGGTGGTCCTACGGCACCCTACAGTGCCTATGGAAGCATCGGGCGGGGCTGTTTGACCCAAGACACCCCGTCCTCGGCTTCGTGGCCCTGCCCCAGATATGGCTTTTCCAGATTCTGCTGACCGTGGTGGCCCCCCTGGTGGACCTGGCCTTGGTCTGGAGCCTGGGATCGGCGCTCTTGGGGGTGCTTTTTCATCCGATTCAGTGGTCGTCCGACGACCTGGTGCGACCCCTCCTCTACTGGGCGGCCTTCATTTTCCTGGATCTCTCCTCCGGCGCGCTGGGCATGGCCTTGGAGGGGCGAGCCCCCTGGCGCGATCTCGTCTGGTTGCCAGCCCAGCGCTTCGGCTATCGACAGATCATGTACTACGTCGTCCTGAAGTCGATCCAGAGTGCGGTACAGGGGGCCAAGGTCGGTTGGGGTAAGCTGGAACGGACGGCCACGGCCACGGTGGAGGTGCCTCGATGACCTCAGATCAACCACGCCGGCGGGTGCTGCGACCAATTGTCGGCGGTCGTTATCTTTATGACCGTGGCGCGGTTGCAACGGTCTGGAACGGCGCTTATACCCCGAAAACTCGCCGCATTGGGCGACCGGCAACAGCGCGTTTCGCGACCTCATGAATATACACGAGCATCAAGCTAAAGCCGTCCTCTCCGAGTTCGGCGTGGCGGTTCCGCGTGGCTATCCGGCCTTCACAGTAGACGAGGCGCGCAAGGCCGCACAAACCCTGGGCGGCCCGGTCTTTGTGGTGAAATCCCAGATCCATGCTGGCGGTCGCGGCAAGGGCCGCTTCGACGGCCTTGGCCCCGATGCCAAGGGCGGTGTCCGGGTGGTCAAGTCTGTCGAGGAGGTCGGCACCAATGCCGCCGAGATGCTCGGTCGGGTGCTGGTGACCAATCAGACTGGCCCCAAGGGCAAGCAGGTCAACCGCCTCTACATCGAAGAAGGCGCGGCCATCGCCAAGGAATTCTACCTGTCCCTGCTGGTGGATCGCGACTCCAGCCGGATCTCGGTGGTGGCCTCCACCGAAGGCGGCATGGACATCGAAGAGGTGGCCCACTCCACCCCTGAAAAGATCATCACCTTCTCCATCGACCCCGCCACCGGGGTCTGGAACCACCACGGCCTGAAGCTCTCCAAGGCGCTGGGCCTCAAGGGTGACCTGGCCAAGCAGGCGTCCAAGCTGCTGCGCCAGATCTATGCGGCGTTTGTGGCCAAGGACATGGCCATGCTGGAAATCAACCCGCTGATCGTCACCGCCGACGACCAACTGCGGGTCCTGGACGCCAAGATCTCCTTCGACAGCAATGCCCTCTATCGCCATCCCGAGATCGTCGCCCTACGCGACGAGACCGAGGAAGACCCCAAGGAGATCGAGGCCTCCAAGTTCGACCTCAGCTACATCGCCCTCGACGGCGAGATCGGCTGCATGGTCAACGGCGCGGGCCTGGCCATGGCCACCATGGACATCATCAAGCTCTATGGGGCTGAACCTGCCAACTTCCTGGACGTCGGCGGCGGCGCCGATGAGGCCAAGGTGACGGCGGCCTTCAAGATCATCATGGCTGACCCCAATGTGAAGGGGATCCTGGTTAACATCTTCGGCGGGATCGCCCGCTGCGACACCCTGGCCAATGGGGTGGTGGCGGCCGTGAAACAGGTGGGACTGACGGTGCCCCTGGTGGTGCGTCTGGAAGGCACCAATGCCGAACTGGGCAAGAAGATCATCAATGAGAGCGGCCTGAACGTCATCGCCGCCAACGATCTCTCCGATGGCGCTGAGAAGATTGTCGCCGCCGTGCGGGGAGCCGCCTGATGTCCATCCTTATCGGCAAGAACACCAAGGTCATCTGCCAGGGCCTCACCGGTGCCCAGGGCACCTTCCACTCCGAACAGGCCATCGCCTTTGGCACCAAGATGGTGGGCGGCGTCTCGCCGGGTAAGGGCGGGTCGACCCATATCGGCCTGCCGGTGTTCGACACCGTCGACGAGGCCGTGCGGGCCACCGGGGCCGATGCCAGCGTCATCTATGTACCCCCGGCCTTTGCCGCAGACTCCATCCTTGAGGCCATCGACGCCGGGGTTCCTCTGGTGATCTGCATCACCGAGGGCATCCCGGTGCTGGACATGGTCCAGGTCAAGCGCGCCCTGGTGGGCTCCAAGACCCGCCTGATCGGCCCCAACTGCCCTGGCGTCCTGACGCCTGAGGCCTGCAAGATCGGCATCATGCCGGCCAATATCTTCAAGAAGGGCACCGTCGGCGTGGTCTCACGCTCAGGCACCCTGACCTATGAGGCGGTGTTCCAGACCACCCAGGTGGGCCTGGGCCAGACGACGGCTGTCGGTATCGGCGGCGACCCGGTCAAGGGGACCGAGTTCATCGACATCCTCGACATGTTCCTCAAGGACCCCGAGACCGAATCGATCATCATGATCGGCGAAATCGGCGGGTCTGCCGAAGAAGAAGCTGCCGAGTTCATTAAGAATTCAGCAATCAAGAAGCCTATGGTGGGCTTCATCGCGGGACGCACCGCGCCACCTGGTCGGCGCATGGGTCACGCGGGGGCGATCATCTCCGGCGGCAAGGGCGGCGCCGAGGACAAGATCGCGGCGATGGAGGCTGCGGGCATCCGTGTGTCGCCGTCACCGGCGAAACTGGGGGAAACCCTCCTTGAGGTTCTCAAGGGCGTCTAGTCCGTTCCCGTCGAAGGGGGGCCGATTCGACGTTGGGGATGGTCTCATCTTGGCTTTGCGCCAGCTTCGAAGAGCTGGTGTGAAGCGCGACAATCAAGCGTAGGGCGGTCCGCGCTCGGCTCCTTTGATGAAGCGCCGCGGCCCCCGGGAAAGCGGACGAAATGGCGGACGACGCAGGTCTGATCAACGAGGTTCTCGCCGAGACCTCTTTCCTCTATGGCGGCAATGGTGCCTTCGTGGAGGACCTCTATGCCAGATGGGCCCTCGATCCGGCTTCGGTGGAGCCCTCCTGGCGGGCCTTCTTCGCCTCCTTGCAGGACCGCGCCGAGGAGGTGAAGGCCGCCACCGTCAAGCCTGGCTGGACCCAGAAGTCTGCGCCCGCAGCACGACCCGACTGGCTGAGCGCCATCGACGGCCTCTGGCCTGCGGTCGAGGCCAAGGTGGGGGCCAAGGTTGCCGAGCGCGCACCCCCCGCCGCCAGCCCGGAAGCTGTCCGCGCCGCCACCCTGGATTCCCTGCGCGCCATCATGATGATCCGCGCCTATCGGATGCGCGGCCACCTGCGGGCCAACCTAGATCCCCTCGGGATCGCGGTCCCAGAGGGCGATGCCACCGAACTGGACCCCGGCTCCTACGGCTTCACCGAAGCCGACTACGATCGCCCAATCTTCCTGGACTTCGTTCTGGGTCTCGAGACCGGCACCATCCGCGAGATCCTGGCGATCCTGCGACGCACCTACTGCAACGACATCGGCGTGCAGTACATGCACATCTCCGACCCGGCCCAGAAGGCCTGGCTGCAGGGTCGGATCGAGGGGCGCGACAAGGAAATCAGCTTCACCAAGGAGGGCAAGATCGCCATCCTCAAGAAGCTGATCGAGGCCGAGGGCTTCGAGAAGTTTCTCCACAAGCGCTTCCCTGGCACCAAGCGATTTGGCCTGGACGGCGGCGAGGCCATGGTCCCGGCCCTGGAACAGATCATCAAGCGCGGCGGCGCGCTTGGGGTGAAGGACATCGTCATCGGAATG
>JANPAO010000049.1:0-2254 GCA_031429955.1 Phenylobacterium sp.
CCCGGTTCGGGGCTTGGCCTCAGCATCATCGATGACCTGGCCCGGGCCTATGGTGGTACCCTGAGCCTTGCTGACGCCAGGCTCGGCGGCCTGGCCGTAGACGTGGAACTGCCCCGGGCCGAGGACTGAATTTCCTTAGCATTTGGAAAACCTTAACCGCTGTCGAACCATATTCACGGCTCGCGCCTTCGGTTGAACGGCGCTTGGAGCGCGCAAATGCCCGGCCTGTCCGACCGCAAGGTCGAAATTGTCCGTTACCTGGTGGAGTCGGCACCCGACAAGATCGTCGGCAATCTGCACGAGGCGCTGGCCACCACCTCGGGCGACACCCCCCTAGCCGAGGTGCGGCGCCTGGTTGAGAGCGAGGTCGCTGACCGCCGCCTGCGCAATGCCATCCTGTCCCCCGTGGTGCCGCTGTTTGTGGGAGACGGGTCCGACCGTTCCAAGTTGGTGTTCCCCGCCAAGGTCCTGGGCCTGATCTGGCGCGGACTTCGCGCGGTGGCTGCGGCGGAGGTCGATCGGGCCGAACGCGCCCTGGTGGACTTCCGGCCCGGCGAGACCGGACCCGAACCGCTCGATCTGCTGTTCAATCTGGCCTCGGAAGGTCTTGCGGTCCGGGCACAGCGTGACTTCAAGGCCGCGGCCGAACTGGCTGACTTGGGCCGCCAAGGCGGGGCGGATCTGCTGGTCGCCTGCCTTGCCCTAGTGCCCGTGACCCGGGAAGCCAGCCTGAAGCTGCCCGACTGGACAAACCGGACCACCGATGAAAGCTCGGCGGCGGCCCGCCTGGCCTACAAGGACGCGGTGGCCATCGCCGATGACGCCGGTCCCCGCTTCTTCGAGATGCTCGCAGCCCAGCTTCCCGAGCCCTGGATGATCCTGCGGATCGTCTCGGCGGTCATGGATCATCCGGATGAGCACTATCTGGCCGCATCAGAACTGTCGATCTTCGCCCAAAGGGTCATGGATCAGATCGATGCCAATCTTGGCCGGGTGGTCAAGTTTGACCTCAGCAGCGGCCCTCAGGGCGGTCGCGATGCCGGGACCACCGTCGAACTGATCACGCTGCAGATTGCCGAAATCGAATCCAATGTTGAGCTGAGCCGCGATGGCGGTTGGGGCGGTCGGGTTCAGAAGCAGAAGAAGGCCCTGGCCTCGGTGGTCGAGGGCCGGTTCCGGGAGTGCGAAAAGGTCATCGGCCTGGCTCTTCCATCCCATTCGGTTCGCGTGGCCCGGATGCAGAAGAGCGTGCCGCGCCTCGTGGGCGAGCCGGACCCGATGGCGGTGACTCGCGCCCTGACCCTGCTAACCTTCGTCGAGGCGGTGCGGTCCAGCGCCAACTATGGCGGCTTTGCCTCGGCCCGCAGCAAGATGGTGGAAAAGATCGGTGAGACCGTCGACGACTATGTCGAGGAATCCCTGGCCCTGCTGCGGGAGGGCATCGTCGAAGACCCCGAATGTGGTCGCGCCTTTCTCTCTGTGGCCGCCGATTGTGCCACCCTGCTGCGGGACGCCCGCTCGGGTGATGTGATCCGTCGCCGTGCGGTCGCCGCCCTTGGGGCCGTGGCCACAGATCCGGTGGCCGCCGTCGCCTGACGGGCCATTCTGGGTCTCGCGTTCCGCAGCCGCTTCAGCTAAAGGCCGAGCATGATCACCTTCTGGGTGGCCGCCGGCCTGATTTCCGCCGCTGCGGCCGGCCTCATCCTGCTCACGGCCGCGCGCGCGGCGGGCGACGTCGGGTCTGCGGACCCGACGCTGGCCCTATACCGTCGCCAGTTGGGAGAGATCGATGACCTCGCTGGACGAGGTCTGATCGCGGAGGGCGAGCGCACCAGCGCCCATGCCGAGGCCGCCCGTCGGCTCCTCGGCGCTGCCGACACGCAGGCCCTGCCTTGGAACGCAGACCTGGGGCGGCGGCGGCTCCTACTGGCCTTGGTCGCCTTGGCCCCGATCCTGGCGGTCGGCCTCTATCTCTGGGTGGGTACGGCGGGGTTTCCTGACCAGGCCTTCGCCACCCGGCTCCAGGCCTGGCGCCGCGCTGACCCCGCCACCCTCTCGCCGCCGCAGATGGCGGCGGTCTTGCAGGCCATGACCCTGGAGCGGCCCGGCGACGCAGAGGCCCTGCGCTATCTGGCCCTGGCCCACGCGGCCTCCGACAATCCCGCCGCCGCCGCCCGCGCCCTGCGCCGGGCCCTGGAGATCGCACCCCGCCGCGCCGACCTGTGGGAGACCCTGGGCCAGGCCGAGCTTGCCC
>JANPAO010000050.1:0-2883 GCA_031429955.1 Phenylobacterium sp.
CGCGCTATGAGGAGGCCACCGAGATCCACCACGACCACCTCATCGACATGAAATCGGGCAAGGTGGTGGAGTTCGTCGACGAGGAGATCGAGGCCCTGCAGGAAGCCATCGCCCGCAAGCTCGGCTACCGACTGGTGGACCATCGGCTGGAACTCTACGGCGTTCCGCTGGAGGACTAGGGCCGATGCTGCGGGCCATCGACCACATCAATATCACCACGCCACGCCTGGAAGAGACGCGGGCCTTCTTCATCACCGTGCTGGGCCTGTCGGAAGGCTTTCGCCCGCCCTTCGACTTCCCCGGCCACTGGCTCTATGCCGGCGACAAGGCCCTGGTGCATCTGGTGGGGACAGGTCAGGCGGTGACGCCGTCGAAGGGCAGCGCCCTGGATCACTTCGCCTTCGAAATCGGTGACTATGACGCCGCTGTGGCTACCCTGGAGGCCCACAGGATCGAGTACCGCGCGATCGCAGTTCCTGGCACGGCGATCCGGCAGCTGTTCATCCGCGATCCCAATGGCGTTCAGGTGGAACTGAACTACCGGCCCGGCTGAGGCGACGGGCTAGAGCCCTTTCCCTTTAGACGGAATCGTCCAAAGGGATAAAAAGGGCTCTAATTCAAAAAGTTAGAGCATGTTTCGATCCGATAACCGGTTCCCACTTATCGGAACATGCTCTGCCTTGCGCCCGGGCGGCGCGGCCCCCATAAACCTAGGCCATGTCTCCGTCCCCCAAGCGCCTCTATATCAAGACCCACGGCTGTCAGATGAACGTCTATGACAGCGAGCGAATGGCCGACCTGCTCGGACCCCTGGGCTATGGGATGACCGACCAGGCCGCCGAGGCGGATCTGGTGATCCTCAACACCTGTCACATCCGCGAAAAGGCCACCGAGAAGGTCTATTCCGAGCTGGGCTATATCAAGCAGATGAAGCTGGACCGTCAGGCCCAGGGCCAGGGCATGACGGTGGTGGTGGCCGGTTGCGTGGCCCAGGCCGAGGGCGTGGAGATCATGCGCCGGCAGCCGGCGGTGGATCTGGTGGTGGGGCCTCAGGCCTATCACCAACTGCCCGAACTGATCGCCCGCACCCACCGCGCCCGGGGAGAGCGGCTGGCGGCTGAGTTTGATGCCGATGCCAAGTTCGATGCCCTGGGTCCTGACCGCAGGCCCACCGGGGTGACCGCCTTCGTCACCATCCAGGAGGGCTGCGACAAGTTCTGCAGCTTCTGTGTGGTGCCCTATACTCGCGGCGCGGAATTCTCCCGCCCGGCCGAGGCGATCCTGGCCGAGGCGCGGGACCTGGCTGCCAAGGGGGTCCGCGAGATCACCCTGTTGGGCCAGAACGTCAATGCCTGGTCTGGCGCGGGTGGCCTGGCGGGCCTGGCCCGCAGCCTGGGTCAGATCGAGGGGCTCGACCGTATCCGCTACACCACCAGCCATCCCGCCGACATGGATGAGGCCCTGATCGCGGCCCACGGCGAGAACCCGGCCCTGATGCCCTATCTGCACCTGCCGGTTCAAGCTGGGTCTGACCGGATCCTCAAGGCCATGAACCGGGCCCATACCGCCGATAGCTACCTGCGGCTGGTGGAGAAGATCCGTCAGCGGCGGCCCGATATTGCCCTGTCGGGGGACTTCATCGTCGGCTTCCCGGGTGAGAGCGAAGCCGATTTCGAGGCGACCCTCCGCCTGGTGTCAGGGGTGGGCTATGCGGCCGCCTTTTCCTTCAAGTATTCCCGGCGTCCCGGAACGCCGGCTGCGGCCTTGCCCGGTCAGGTGGCCGAAACGGTCAAGATCGAACGGCTGGCGCGCCTGAACGCTCTGTTGGACAGCCAGCAGACCGCCTTCAACAATGCCCAGGTGGGCAAGGTCCTGCCGGTGCTGTTTGAGCGTGCCGGTCGAAATCCGGGCCAACTGACCGGGCGTAGTCCCTATCTCCAGGCGGTCCATGCCAGCGGACCTGAGCGCCTGATCGGGCAGATTGTCCCGGTCCGCATCGAGAGTGCGGCGAAGATGAGCCTGGCCGGATCCCTGGTATTGGAGCGTGTGTGAGCAAGGCACCTGAGTTTGTTTCCCTGTCCGACACGGCCCTGCGGGCGGTGGGGGGTACCGCCAGTCGCCATGCGGCCCTGATTGAGGATGCCTTTGATGTTCTGATGGAAACCCCCGGCGGTGGGGTCTCCATCATCGGCGAGGCCAAGAACCGGGCGGCGGCCAAGCGGGTGGTGGAACAGATCGCCGAGCGGGCCGACCAGGGCCTGGACATCGCCGAGGCTGATATCCGGGTGGCCATTGGCCAGGGTCGGGTCGGCCGCGGATCGGCCCCGGGGGGCCTGCCCTCTGGCAAGCGCGGTCAGGTGGCCCCCAAGACCCCGGGGCAGGCCCGGTATCTGGAAGTCCTGGCCCGCTGTGATCTGGTGTTTGGCCTGGGCCCGGCGGGAACCGGCAAGACCTTTCTGGCCGTCGCCCATGGGGCGGGCATGCTGCTGCGGGGTGAAGTCGAGCGCTTGATCGTCAGCCGGCCGGCGGTGGAGGCCGGTGAGCGCCTGGGATTCCTGCCCGGCGACCTGTCCGAAAAGGTCGATCCCTATATGGCCCCGGTCTGGGAGGCCCTGACTGACATCCTGGGCATCGACCAGTTCAAGCGCCGCCGCGAAAAGGGTGAGATCGAGGTGGCCCCCATCGCCTTTCTGCGCGGCCGAACCCTCAGCCACGCCTTCGTCATCGTCGATGAGGCTCAGAACACCACCCGCCTGCAGATGAAGATGGTCCTGACCCGGCTGGGGGAGGGGTCTCGGATGGCGGTGACCGGTGACCCAAGCCAGATCGACCTGGTGAATGCGTCGGACTCTGGCCTGGCCCACGCCGTGGGCCTGCTGGAGG
>JANPAO010000051.1:0-2033 GCA_031429955.1 Phenylobacterium sp.
CCGGTCGATCTCACCAAGCTCGATGAGGCTCAGACCGAGGTCCTCGCGCCGATGATGGCGACGGGCCGGGTGCTCAACATCTTCCGCACCCTGGTCAATGCCCCCAAGGCCGCCAAGGGGTTCCTGGCCTGGGGAAACTATGTCCTGTCGCGCCGCAATGACCTACCGGGGCGGGAGCGGGAGATTGTCATCCTTCGCATCGGCTATCTCTGCAAGGCCGGATACGAGTGGACCCAGCATGTTCCCATCGGCCAGCGGGAGGGCCTCACCGCCGAGGAGTGTGAGCGCATCAAGGCCGGTGCCGACGCGCCAGGTTGGAGCGCCGCTGACGCCGCCCTGCTCCGGGCCAGCGACGAACTGCACCACGACCAGTTCATCACCAACGCCACTTGGGGCCAGCTCAAGGCCCACTTCACCGACAAACAGTGCATGGACGTGGTCTTCACCGCCGGCCAGTACACCCAGGTCTCGATGATCCTCAATTCCTTCGGCATCCAGCTCGACGAGGGCCAGACCCTCGACCCCGACCTCAAGGGGTTCTGACGGTGCGCCTACAGGGCAAGACCGCCATCGTCGTCGGTGCAGGCCAAACGCCCGGCGAGACCCTCGGCAATGGCCGGTCCATGGCCCTGTTGTTTGCGCGGGAAGGTGCCCGGGTGCTCTGCGTGGATCGAGTCGCGGAGCGCGCGGAGGAAACCGCCGCCATGATCTTAGCCCAAGGTGGCCAGGCCAGCGCCTTCACCGCCAACATAACTGCCGCGGCCGATTGCGAGGCCCTTATCCAGACAGGCCTTTCGCGCCTGGGTCGCATCGACATCCTGGTGAACAATGTCGGCATCGGCGGTGGCGGTGATGGACCGGCCCACCGGCTTGACGAGGCCGCCTTCGACCGCATCCTCGACGTCAACCTCAAGGGCATGTGGCTGACGCTGAAGGCGGCCATCCCGGTCATGCGCGACCAGGGGGGCGGATCGATCGTCAACATCTCGTCCCTGGCCGGGATCGCTGGCGGCAACCAGCTCGCCTATGAGATCTCCAAGGCCGCGGTCAATCGCCTCACCACCAGCGTGGCCCAGTCCAATGCCGCCAAGGCGATCCGCTGCAATGCCATCATGCCGGGGCTGATCGACACCCCGATGGCGGTGGCCGGCATCGCCCAGGCCAGCGGGCAGGACCAGGCCGCCGTTCGCGCCGCCCGCAATGCGCGCGTGCCTCTGGGGGGCAAGATGGGCACAGCCTGGGATGTCGCCTATGCGGCCCTGTTCCTGGCGTCAGATGAGTCTCGGTTCGTCACTGGCGTCATCCTGCCGGTGGACGGCGGCATGGGGAGCAGGATCGGATGACCCTCCAACGACGCGCCTTCCTGGCCAGTGGTGCCGCCCTGGTAGCAGTCCCGGCCCTCGCCGCGCCAGGCCTTGTCTATGTGAAACTGACCACGCCTGACGGGGCCATAGTCCTGGCCCTGGACCGCGCCAAGGCTCCGATCACCGTGGCCAACTTCCTGCGTTATACCGACACCAACCGCTATGACGGCGCGACCTTCTATCGCGCCTCGCGGCCCAAGGGCTACACCGCCGACGACTATGGCTCGATCCAGGGTGGGTTGCAGAACGACCCGGCCAAGCTGCTGAAACCCATCGCCCACGAACCCACCACCCGCACGGGCCTGTCCCACACCGACGGGGCCATCTCCGTGGGGCGGTTTGCACCCGGCAGCGCCACTTCCGACTTCTTCATCTGCGTGGGCGACAACACCTATCTGGACGCCAACCCCAAGGCCAAGGGCGACAATCTGGGCTACGCCGCCTTCGGCTATGTGGTCGAGGGCATGGAGGTGGTCCGCAAGATCCTGGTCAAGCCGGTCTCCCCAACGGCCGGAGTCGGGGCCATGAAGGGTCAGATGCTGCGCAGGCCGGTGATCATCCAGAGCGCGCGGCGAACGACAGCCCCCGCAGCCCCGGCCCCGGTGCCGCCCACCGCGCCGCCGACCGAAGTCGTGCCCGCAGTGCCTACGCCTTCGCCGCCGGTGGCGA
>JANPAO010000052.1:0-5179 GCA_031429955.1 Phenylobacterium sp.
CCCCCTCGATGGGCAGGGTTGGGTGAGGGTGAGTGCAGGGCGCTGGGGGAAGGTCTCAAAAGGGGCGCGGAGCCGACCTAAACCTTCCCGCACTTCAACGCGTTCACCCCCATCCCTGCCCTTCCCCCGTCGAGGGGGGGAAGGGTGATTGGAAGATGGCTGAAGATGGCGAGTGCTGAAAGTCTGGAAGCGGATCTCAGGTAAAAGACTATGTAAAAGCAAATACTTATAGAGAAATGTGGAGTCGGACACGTCACGGCTCTAAGCCAGCCGCCAATCAAACCGCAGGATCGGCCCGTTCCAGTGATCGGTCTGGGTGTCGGTTTCCACCAGGTTTGAGGCCCGCCCAGCCCCGGTGATCGTCCGTCGCCAGAAGCCCAGGGCCGGGGTGTTTGCGCGGGCGACAGCGGCCTCCCAGGACCCGGCATGCAGATCAAAGACCAACTCGGCCGCCCGCCGTCCCACCCCGCCGCCGCGGTGCTTGCGCAGCACGAAGAACTCCGCGACGCTGCGATCGACGGCAACGGTGCCGTGGGCCTGGTCATTGACCAGGGCAAATCCCGCCAGCACCCCGCCATTCCAGATCAGGTGCGCCGACCAGTTTGGCGTGGCCCAGTAGGGCCCGAGCGGATAGGGCGCGAACTGGCCATTGGGCATCAGGTTGCCGTGGTGCTCGCCGCCCCAGAACTCCGAGAAGTCATGGGTGTAGAACTGGAACATCGACTGGAGCACAGGCTCCTGGGCGGCTCCGGCCAAGGTCAGGGTGACGGTCATCGGCGGGTCATAGACAGGCCTATGGTCTCTGTCGACGTCTACCCCCGCTTCGAGCGCCGTGCCTTCTTTTCCGTCTTGCTGGGGGCTTTCGCCTCGGTCTCCTCCTCAGCCACTTCGGCCTTGGGCACCGGGGCTTGGATGTCCCAGCGGGAGTCGATGTATTTCTCGCCGGTGGCCAGGGCGTCCAGGGTTCGCGACTCCTGTCCGAACTTTTTCTGATAGACCCAGTAGGCCACCATCACCTTCTCGACATAGTCGCGGGTCTCAGGCGCCGGCATGCTCTCGATGACCATCAGGCTCTCGTCATCCTCCCCCAGCAGGGCGGCGGTCTTCTGCAGCGTGCCGGGGCCGCCGTTATAGGCCGCCACCGTCCGCAGGATGTCGTAGCCCACCCCTTCGCCCATTAGCCAGGCGACGTAGTCCTGGCCGACCTTGAGATTGTAGCTGGCCTCGAACAGCGGGCTCATGTCGTCCCGCAGACGTGGGTTGCCGGTGGCATGGGTGGCGGTGTCGGGCATCAACTGCATCAGCCCCACAGCGCCAGCCGGCGAAACGACGCCGGGGTTGAAGCGGCTCTCCTGGCGCACGATGGCATAGACCAGGGCCTTGTTGATCTTAAAGCCCTCACGAGGATTGAGGGCAGGGGTGGGATAGTCGGCCTCGCCTCGCCGGCGCGTGGGGCGGGCCTGATCCATGTCCTGGGCCAGGCCCTCATTGATCACGGCGGCCAGCCGGGTCCAGCGTTGGCGCTCGTCTGGCGTGCGGGCCAGGGCCAGGCCCGCCCGGAGTTCGGCTGCGGCCTCCGAGACCCGCCCGATCTGCGCCAGGGCGGCGGCGCGGTGAGCGCGGATGTCTTCGGCCATCATGGGCGAGACGTCGAGCTTGGGGCCAGGGTTGGAGATCTTCAGGATCGGCCGGGGCCGGGGGGCATAGTCCTGCGCCTCCGACAGGGGCAGGGCAGGGCCCAGACCCTCCAGCGCGACCTGCCGCTCGGCGATCATGCCGTAGAAGGTCTGAGGTGATCCGGCGGCCTGGCGCAGGTAGGTGCCCGCCCGGTCCTTGGCCCCTGTGGCTTCCGCCGCCCTGGCTGCCCAATAGGCCCCGCCGGTCCGGACCCAAATGTCTTCCCGAGGGTCCAGGGCCAGTTGGGACAGGTAGGTCTCGGCCTGGTCATAGTGGCGCAGGCGATAGGCGGCCATGCCGGCGATCCATCGCTCGCCCATGGCCTTGGCCAGAACCAAGGCGCGCACGGTGTCGCCGGAATAGAAGGCCTCCCGTGCCAGGCGGGCATTGTCGGCATCAAAGGGGCCGCCTGACCCTGGGGGCACCAGTTCAATCTGGCTCCAGGCGACGCCCGTCAAGCTGGGTCTGGTAGGCGCGGCCCCGTTGGCAGTCTTGCGGCGGCTGGCCAGGGTATAGATCCGCTCGGCCACCGGCAGGTCGGCGTAGCGCGACAGCCAGCCGGAAAGCTCATCGAAGTTCGACTTGTGCGCCGTCGGGTGCATCAGGCCACGATAGGTGATGTAGCCGGCCAGGGAGGAGTCGCCGAGCTCGAGGCTCTGCATGGTGGCGTCGATGAAGTCGCCCCGGTCCACGGCGGCAAAGGCCCGACCGTAACCCTCGGCGTCGGCCAGGGTCAGGACCTGTGGGCTGCCCGCCTGCGCCGTCCCTGCGATGATGGCGCAGACCAGGGCCAGAACCCCCATCCGCGCGCGCGATGCCTGCGTCATGTCTATTTCCACGCCGCCGCAACGGGGCGTGGCCTTACCGCTCAATGACGCAGGAGCCTTACGGCCCTTGTGTAAATGGGGAAAGAACGTTCGCCTGAAAGGTGGCGGGTTAAGGACGTTCCGGGCGATCCAGCCGCTCGGTCAGGGTCAGCAGGTCGCTCCACGCCTTTTTCTTGGCCGCTGGCTGCCGTAGCAGGAAGGCCGGGTGCAGGGTGGGCATGGCCGGCAGTTCCAGGGACCCATCAGCCGAGGTCCACTCAAACCAGCGCCCGCGCAGGGACAGGATGCCTTCATCGCGCTTCAGCAGGGCCTTGGCCGACGGCCCTCCCACCAGCAGCAGCATCCGGGGGCGCAACAGGGCGACGGCGCGTTCGAGGAAGGGGGCGCAGACCGCCTGTTCCTCCGGCGTCGGGTTGCGGTTGCCTGGCGGACGCCAGAACACCGAATTGGTGATGAACACCCGGTCGGTCAGGCCAGCTGCGGCCAGCATCTTGTCCAGCATCTGGCCGGCACGCCCGACGACCGGAGCCCCCGCAATGTCCTCCTCCTGGCCCGGTGCCTCGCCGATCACCATCAGTTGGGCATCCGGCGCGCCGCGATAGAAGACTGATTGCCGCGCCGCCCCGGCGGTTTTCAGGGGACAGAGGTCAAAGGCCTCAATGGCGGCGGCCAGGGCGGCCAGATCCTTGGCGGCACCAGCCTTGCTCTGGGCTTGGGCCACGGCGGCCGAGATGTCATGGCCCGCCGCCACCGACGCCCGCACGGGGGGCGCCAGGCGTTCCAGCGGTCGGGGCGGCTGGATGGCACCGGCGGCGATGCGGTCAAACGGGGCGTCCAGCAACATCGCATCGACGCCCGCCTCAGCCCAGAAGGCCAGCAGACTTTCGGCGGCTAGGTCGCGGGAAGCAGGGGTCATCGGTCCTTGTAATCGTTCTTGGCGCGGAGTTCACCCTTGACCGCCGCAGGGCAAGCTTCCGATAAGTCAGGCAACAGATCAACACCGCCGGGGAGGGGACCCTCCCGCCGCGCCGACCAGGGGAGCAGGGGACCATGAGCGACGTCATCGAGCGCGAGGCCATGGAGTATGACGTGGTGATCGTCGGGGCTGGCCCCTCGGGCCTGTCAGCGGCCATCCGTCTCAAACAACTGGCGCAGGACGCCGGGGTGGAGCTCTCCGTCGCGGTTCTGGAGAAGGGCTCCGAGGTCGGAGCACACATCCTTTCAGGTGCCGTGATCGACCCCAGCGGCATCAATGAACTTCTGCCCGATTGGAAAGCCATGGGCGTGCCGCTGGAGACCAAGGTCACCCGCGACAAGTTCGTCATGCTGGGTCCGCAGGGGGAGCTAGATATCAGCTTCCTGCCCTTCCCCAAGTGGATGCTGAACCACGGCAACTACATCGCCTCCCTGGGCAATGTCTGTCGCTGGCTGGGCCAGCACGCCGAGAGCCTGGGGGTGGAGATCTATCCGGGCATGGCGGCATCGGAAGTGGTCTATAACGACGATGGCTCGGTCAAGGGCGTGGTGGCCGGGGTGTTTGGCATCGGCAAGGACGGTGAGCCCACCGCCGACTTCCAGCCGGGCCTGGAACTGCACGCCAAATATACCTTCATCGGCGAGGGCGTTCGCGGCTCCCTGGCCAAGCAGCTTCAGGCCAAGTTCGGCCTGACCGAGGGGCGCGACCCCCAGAAATTCGGTATCGGGATCAAGGAGCTATGGCAGGTTCCTGATGCAGTGTTCGAGCCGGGCCTGACCCAGCACACCTTCGGCTGGCCCCTGGACAACGCCACCGGCGGCGGCTCCTTCATGTACCACTTCGGCGACAACTACGTCGCCATCGGCTTTGTCCTGCACCTGAATTACAAGAACCCCTGGCTCTCGCCTTTTGATGAGTTCCAGCGTTTCAAGACCCACCCCACCATCCGCGCCTATCTGGAGGGCGGCAAGCGCATCTCCTATGGTGCCCGAGCCATCACCGAGGGCGGCGCCCAGTCCCTGCCGCAGCTCTACTTCCCGGGCGGTGTGCTGCTGGGATGTTCGGCTGGTATGGTCAATGTGCCGCGCATCAAGGGCAGCCACAACGCGGTCAAGAGCGGCATGCTGGCCGCTGAGGCCGCCTTTGCCGCCCTGCAGGACGGCCGCGCCAACGACGCCCTCACTGGGTATGAGGAGGCCTACAAGACCTCGTCTATCGCAAAGGAGTTGCGCGATGTGCGCAATTTCAAGCCCCTCTGGTCGCGGTTTGGCACCATTCCGGGCCTAGTCCTGGGGGGACTGGACGCCATGATCGCCACCCTCTGCGGCGGCTGGTCGCCCTGGGGAACCCTCAAGCACGGCAAGTCCGACGCCGAGTCCACCGGCCTGGCCAAGGACTTCAAGCCCATCGTCTATCCCAAGCCCGACAATGTCTTCAGTTTCGACAAACTGTCCTCGGTCTTCCTGTCGGCCACCAACCACGATGAGAATCAGCCGGCCCACCTGAAGCTGAAGGACCCCAGCGTCCCCATCAGTGTGAACCTGCCCCGGTTCGCCGAGCCCGCGCGCCTCTACTGCCCCGCCGGGGTCTATGAAGTGCTCTATGACGAGGCCGGCCAGAACCCCCGGTTCCAGATCAACTTCCAGAACTGCGTCCACTGCAAGACCTGCGACATTAAGGATCCGTCCCAGAACATCAA
>JANPAO010000053.1:0-9723 GCA_031429955.1 Phenylobacterium sp.
CCCCGCAGCCGAAACCGCCTTGGGCGTGCGGCTCTCGCTATAGGTGCCCGAAGCCGAGGCGGTCAGCGAAGGCCGGTAGCCCGTGCGTGCCTGCACAAAGGTTTCATCCAAGGCGCGCTGTGAGGCGCGCTGGGCCTGCAGGGTCGGATCGGAATCATAGGCCAGGGCTATGGCGTCGGCCAGGGTCTCGGCGGCAGCCGGCCCGGCGGTGAGTCCAATGATGAGGCCCGCGCTGCAGACCGCGGCGAGCAAACCACCGCGACGGCTAATGAACATGCTTATCCCCGAGAACGACGTAGAGAGATCGGGGCCTTTATGGCTACCGAATGCAGAAGACGCCAGGGGGCGCCACCTTAAGCTTTTTTCACACCCAGATTTCGTGGATGTTTCAGAGGGGCTCAGAAGGCAAATCCCGGCTGGGGTTCAAAGCCGGCCAACACCGGGGGCGTAGCGTCAAACACGGTGCGCCGGCCAAGGTCACCCTCGGACCGCAGATAGAGACACGCCTTGCCTACCGGGCCATCGCGCTCCACCACCGCCAGGCGCCCGCCCACCGCCAGGGCCTTGAGCCAGGCCTCCGGCGCGCGGGTCACGGCCCCCTCCACCACGATCAGGTCATAGTCCCCGCCGGGCAGAGTCGTCAGATCCTCACCGTCCAGCCGCGTCACCTCCAGGCCTAGTTCCGCCAGAACCGCGGCGGCATAGGGCGCAGCGATGGCCAGGGCCCGCTCTCCCTTGGCGGGCGCGGCCATCTGCAGCAGCTTGGCGACATCACGGGGCTTCAGCAGGCTGCGGCCAGGCCCATAGGCCACCGCCACATCGGCATAGGCCAGGTAGCGCTTGTCGTCCGGGAGGAAGGCCTCACGCGGCAGGGCGCGCATGGCGTCGTGGATGCGGATGTCGGTGACGTCGCTGGGGCGCACCTGACTTTCAACCATGTTCAAGCGGGCTTGTGCGAGATCGGCCATGATTCCCCAAACCGGAAACAGCATTTTCGCCGCTTATAGGTCGCCCCTTAACCCGAACGCAATGCGGCCCTGCGACAGACGTTGCCCAGAGCGGATGCTTCTGTTAGCCATCCGCCCTTCGAAATGCCCGGCGGTCTAATAGCGTCGGCGGTGGCCTGATGGCGGAGTGGTTACGTAGCGGACTGCAAATCCGCGCACCCCGGTTCGATTCCGGGTCAGGCCTCCAAACTTTCTTCGAGTAGGGCGTTTTATGCCCACATCCATTCGACACACCCTTGCCGGGCGGACAGGCTAGGGTTGGCGATTGGCGCGCCTCAGCCCTTCATCTGAGCCTTCCGGTCCCGGCGGCGGCGCGAGAGGATGTGTTCGGTGTAGCCGTTGGGTTGGGCGCGGCCCTCGAAGACCAGTTCCAGGGCCGCCTGATAGGCTATGCTGTCGGCTCCGGCCATCGGCTGGTAGGCGGGATCTGCGGCATTCTGGCCGTCTACCACAGCGGCCATCCGGGCGAAGGTCTCGCGGACCTGGTCTTCGGTGCAGACCCCATGATGCAGCCAGTTGGCGATGTGCTGGCTGGAGATCCGCAGGGTGGCGCGGTCCTCCATCAGGCCAACATCGTGAATGTCAGGCACCTTGGAACAGCCGACCCCCTGGTCGATCCAGCGCACCACATAGCCCAAGATGCCCTGGGCGTTGTTGTCCAGTTCCTGGGCGATGTCCTGGGCGTTCCAGTTGGAGCGAGCCAGGGGCGGGGTCAGTAGGTCGTCCAGGCCGGTCGCCGACTTGGCCGACGCCATGGTGGCCTGCAGGGCCGGGACATCCACGTCGTGATAGTGCAGGGCGTGCAGCACTGCGGCGGTTGGTGACGGCACCCAGGCGGTATTGGCACCAGCCTTGGGGTGGCCGCCCTTGGTGGCCAACATGTTGGCCATCTGATCTGGCGCGGCCCACATGCCCTTGCCGATCTGGGCCCGGCCCTGGAAACCGGTGGCTAGGCCGATCTCGACATTGCGCTTTTCATAGGCCGGCAGCCAGGGCTCGGCCTTGATGGCGTCCTTGCGGACCACGGGACCGGCCTCCATCGCAGTGTGGATCTCGTCGCCGGTCCGGTCCAGGAAGCCGGTATTGATGAAGACAATGCGGTCGCGGGCCGCATGGATACAGGCGGCCAGGTTGGCGCTAGTGCGGCGCTCCTCGTCCATTATGCCCAGCTTGACCGTGTTGCGCGCCAGGCCCAGCACGTCCTCCACCTGATCAAACAGCCGCACCGCCAGGGCCACCTCGTCAGGACCGTGCATCTTGGGCTTCACCACATAGACCGAGCCCGCTGCACTGTTGGTCCGCATGCCCTTCAGGTCGTGGAGGGCGGCGGTGACAGTGATCAGGGCGTCCAGCACGGTCTCGAAGATCGGTGCGCCCTGATAGTGCACGTCCTCAAGCCGCATGTGGTGGCCAACATTGCGCACCAGCATCAAGCTGCGACCCCGCAGGGTCAGGAGCTCGCCCCCTGCCGTGGCATACTGCCGGTCCGGGTCCAGGCGACGTGTCTCGATCTGGCCTCCCTTGATGAAGCTGGCCGACAGGTCGCCGCGCATCAGGCCCAGCCAGTTGCGATAGACGCCGACCTTGTCCTCGGCATCCACGGCAGCCACGGAATCTTCGCAGTCCTGGATGGCCGTGAGCGCGGCCTCCATCAGCACATCGGCGACACCGGCGGCATCGTCCTTGCCGATGTTGTGGGTCCGGTCGATCAGGATCTCGAGATGCAGGCTGTTGTGGGTCAGCAGCACGCCCTCGGGGGCCTCCGCCGCACCACGCCAGCCGGCGAACTGGGCAGGGGTCGCAAGGCCTGTCTGGACCCCCGACTTCAGCTCCACCACCAACACCCCGTCCCCCACGGCATAGCCGGTGGCATCGGCGTGCGAACCCGTCACCAGGGGCGCGACGCGATCCAGCAGCTTTCGTCCATATGCCACCACCTTGCCACCCCGCACCGGGTCATAGCCCTTGGCCCCGTTGGGCGGCTCCAGCGCGTCGGTGCCATAGAGGGCGTCATAGAGGCTGCCCCAACGGGCATTGGCGGCGTTCAGGGCAAAGCGACCGTTGGACACCGGCACCACCAACTGTGGCCCAGCCACCTTGGCGATCTCGGGATCGACGTTCTGGGTGGCGATCTGGAAAGCTGGCGGTTCGGGCAGCAGATAGCCAATCTTCTGCAGGAAGGCGGTTTCCTTGGTCACGTCGAAGGGCTTGCCCCGTTGGTCGCGCCACCAGGCATCGATCTGGATCTGCAGGGCATCGCGGCGGGCCAGCAGGTCGATGTTGCGCGGCGTGAAGTCGGCCAGGAGGCTCTCAAAGCCCGCCCAGAATGCGTCGGCGCTTACCCCGGTGCCCGGCAGCAGCTCGGTCTCCACAAATGCGTGCAGCAGGTCATCGACAGTCAGGGCGGGGCTGATGTTCATGGCGGCTCTCAAACTCGGCGCTCAAGGGCCCACTGCCGAAGCGGCCGACCCCTTCATTGTGGGGCGCTTTACTGCACGGAAGTGCGGAGCTTTGAAGCCCAAATTCGCAAGCGCCCGCTCAACCGTCGGAAAATCCGAAGGGCAGGCTGGTGCGGCGGATGTCATCGGGCAGGATCTGGCGGCCAATGGGCGGGGCTGAACGGGCGGCACATTCGGTGCGATGACACAGCCGGCAGGTGACCCCGATGGGTGTGGCGGGCTCGGTGCGCAGATCGGTCTGGTCGCGGGTATAGATCAGTTGGCTGGCGTGCTCGGCGGCGCAGCCGAGCGCAATGGCTCGCTCCACCCTCTGGGCCCCAAACCCGCCGCCGCCGGCGGTCACCGTGCGGGCGATGGAAAAGAACCGCTGGCCGTCGGGAAGCTCCAGCCATTGGGTCACGACCTGCCTTGGCGTCTTGAACACCTGATGCACCGACCACAAAGGACAACCGCCCCCATGCCTTGCGAAGGGGAAGCCCGCCCCGTCGAGGCGCTTTGAGACATTGCCCGCTGGATCGACCCGGATGAAGAAGAACGGAACCCTCTCTTGCCCGGGCTTTTGCAACGTCGTCAGACGGTGGGCCGTCTGCTCGAAGCTGGCGCCGAATTGACGGGCCAGGGCCTCCACATCATAGCGCCTGGCCTCTACCGCCCGGGCAAAAGCCGAATAGGGCATGATGATCGCTGCGGCTGCATAGCTGGCCAGGGCCCGACGGGTCAGGCGCTCGCCGCTCTCGGTGGCAAACCCGCCCTCCCCCAGCAGCGCATCAATCTCGGGGCCAAGTTCCAGATAGGCCAACTGGAGGGCCAGCTGAAATCCCTGGCTGGCCGTGTCCAAGGCGTCATCCAGCAGGATTTCCTTGCGATGCCAATCCAGCCGGCGGATCGAGCCCACCATGACGCTGGAGGGCACCCTCCGGGTGCGCAGGCCGTGGCGGGCCTTCAGGTAGCCCACAATATTGTCGTGGCTGGCCACGCCTTGGGCGATGCGCTCGGCGGCGTCATCGAGGGCTGGAAAGCTGTTGCGTCGCGCCGCCAGGAAGCGTCGCGACTCCGCCACCGGATCGGTGGCCTCAGCCCCGTCGCCGGTCTCACGGGCCTCGGCACCCCGGTCGGCCAGGGCCAACTGCTCCTCGCGATAGGTGGTGTAGAGCCGCAAGAGCGCCTCGGTGATGCCGGGGAAGTTGCCGGCCAGGTCGGAGGTCTCCAGGACCGGCAGGTCAATGTCGGCGAACATCGGGTCCTTCAGCACCGCCTGCAGCCGCGCAGCCTGGTCGGCACCGCTGCTGCCGGCAAGGATAGACATGTCCAGCTTGTAGGTCTGGGCCAGTCGCAACAGCATCTCGGCCGACAGGGGGCGGTGGTTGCGCTCCAGCAGGGCCACATAGGAGGCTGACACCTCCAGGTCGGCGGCCATGTCGGCCTGGGTCAGCCCCAGGTCACGGCGAAGCCGCCGCAGGCTGGGACCGACATAGAGGCGACGCTCAGCGGCCATGACATGACAACTCCGTTTGTCATAATATTACATCATGACAACGATCGCCTGTAAAGATTGACAGCTAGACCTCACGAGGACTCCCCAGGTTCGGGTTGCCTCTGATAGGAGCGCGTCAAATTCACCTCCCGCACCGAGGACATCATGGCCTACCAAGATCACATCATCCAGATGAGCCAGCTCATCAGCAGTAAGAAGGGTCCCTGGGAGGCGATCGACGCGGAGTCGGTGGCCCGCATGCGCGTCCAGAACCGCTTCAAGACCGGCCTGGAAATCGCCCGCTACACCGCCGGCATCATGCGCAAGGACATGGCCGCCTATGACGCCGACTCCTCGCAGTACACCCAGTCCCTGGGTTGCTGGCTCGGCTTCATCGGCCTGCAGATGCTTATCTCCATCAAGAAGCTCTTCGGCACCACCGACCGTCGCTATCTCTATCTGTCGGGCTGGATGGTCGCGGCCCTGCGTTCGGAGTTCGGCCCCCTGCCCGACCAGTCGATGCACGAGAAGACCTCGGTGCCGGCCCTGATCGAAGAGCTCTATACCTTCCTGCGCCAGGCTGACGCCCGTGAGCTGGGGGGCATGTTCCGCGACCTCGACGCCGCCCGCGCGGCCGGCGACAAGGCCAAGGAAAAGGCCATCCTCGACGCCGTCGACAACTACCAGACCCACGTCGTGCCGGTGATCGCCGACATCGATGCCGGGTTCGGCAATGCCGAGGCCACCTATCTGCTGGCCAAGAAGATGATCGAGGCCGGGGCCTGCGCCCTGCAGATCGAAAACCAGGTGTCCGATGAAAAGCAGTGCGGCCACCAGGACGGTAAGGTCACCGTGCCGCACGAGGACTTCCTGCAGAAGGTGCGCGCCTGCCGCTACGCCTTCCTGGAACTGGGGGTCGAGGACGGCGTCATCGTCACCCGCACCGACTCGCTGGGTGCTGGCCTGACCAAGCAGATCGCCGTCTCCACCACCCCGGGCGACCTGGGCGACCAGTACAACAGCTTCCTCGACTGCGAAGAAGTGGCCCCCGGCGACCTGAACAACGGCGACGTGATCCTCAACCGCAACGGCAAGCTGCTGCGTCCCAAGCGCCTGCCGTCAAACCTGTTCCAGTTCCGCGAAGGCACGGGAGAGGACCGTTGCGTCCTGGACTCCATCACCTCGCTACAGAATGGCGCGGACCTGCTGTGGATCGAAACCGAAAAGCCCCATGTCGAGCAGATCGCCGGCATGATGGACCGCGTCCGCGCGGTGATCCCCAACGCCAAGCTGGTCTACAACAACAGCCCGTCCTTCAACTGGACTCTGAACTTCCGCCAGCAAGTATTTGACGCCTATAAGGCTTCCGGCAAGGACGTCTCGGCCTATGACCGCGACAAGCTGATGAGCGTCGACTATGACGCCACCGATCTGGCGGTCGAAGCCGACGAGCGCATCCGCACCTTCCAGGCCGACGGTGCCAAGCGGGCAGGCATCTTCCACCACCTGATCACCCTGCCCACCTACCACACCGCGGCGCTGTCCACCGACAACCTGGCCAAGGAGTACTTCGGCTCTCAGGGCATGCTGGGCTACGTCAAGAACGTCCAGCGCAAGGAGATCCGCGAAGGGATCGCCTGTGTGAAGCACCAGAACATGTCGGGCTCGGACATCGGTGATGACCACAAGGAATACTTCGCCGGCGAGGCGGCCCTGAAGGCCGGCGGCGTCCACAACACCATGGGCCAGTTCGCCTAAACACGACCCCCAAGCAACAAACAGACGGCCCGGAGCAATCGCTCCGGGCCGTTCTCGTTTGAGGTCAATGGGCCAGCAACGAGGCCTTGGCATTCTCGCGCTTGGCACCGGTGCGCAGGGCCGTGACCTGGGCCGGCTGTACCGGCTTGCCCTTGTTGCCCCAGGAGGTGCGGACATAGGTCAGGACCTGGGCCACCTCCAGGTCGCTGAGGTCGCTGGCAAAGGAGGGCATGCCCCCTCGCCCCTTCAGGACCCGGGTCACCGGCTCAACCGGATTGCCCACCGCCACCTTGCTGCCTGCCAGGGTGGGGAAGGCACCTGGAATGCCCTTTCCGTTCACCTGGTGGCAGGCGGAGCAGTTCTCGACATAGAGCTGTCGCGCGTCGGCAGCCAGGGCCGGAGTCGCGGTCAGGCCAAGGACGACCGCGACGGCCGGAATCTTCAATCGCATGGAACTCTCAACTCCTCTTCAGGCGGCCTGGGCACGCGCATGCAGCTTGGCGATCTGCTGCCAGGCACTCTCGATCCCACCGGCCTGCCATCCGGTCAGATAGGACAGGTGTTCGCCGGCCAGGTACAGCCGACCGTCCGGCTCGCACAGGATCGGATAGGCGTCCTTGCGACCATCGTCATCCCACTGGGCCCAGCCTCCCAGATTGAACTCAGTCCGATGCCAGGCCGAGGAGAAGGAGGTCTCGACATTGTCGGCATACTCGGGGAAGGCCACCAGCCCGCCCTTTGCCGCAAAGGCCTGACGCTCGGCCAGGCCTAGCGCGCTGACCTTGGCCGCAGAGGCCCCGAAATTGTAGTAACCCAGAACCACGCCCTTGCGGCTCTGGAAGCCGGTGGAGGGGACAGTGATGGTGCCGATATCGGGGTTGTCGGTATAGATGTGCCCGCCATAGATCGAGTGGTTCTCCTCCCAGAAGCGGGTCTTCATCTGTAGGCCGATCTTGCCCACCAGGGCGTAGGACACCGCCCCAATCGCGGCCTTGAACTTGGCCGAGACCCCCATGTCCATCTGGCGCAGGACCGAGAGCGGAATGGTGCAGATGCAATAGTCGGCCTTTAGCGTCTCGACCTTGCCGCCCGGCCCGGAGACGGTGACCTCCACGCCCTTGTCGTTCTGACGGTATTTTTTCACCACGGTGGAATAGCGGATCAGCTGGCCCACATGGCGCTCAAAGCCCCTGGCCACCTGGTCCATGCCGCCCACAGGCTGGAACATGGTTCGCTGCTGCTCATAGCCGGTCACCGAGGCCAGCACGCCCCAGGCCTTGGAGTGCAGCACATCGGTCAAGGGACTGGGCGTGGATTCGGTGCCTGGCCCCGGCATGACCCCGGCACCGGGATTGAGGGTGTACCCGCGCCCCTCGGTTCCCTTATAGGCTAGGTCGGCATTCAGGTAGCCCTCCTTGGTGAGGTAGGCCAGGAACTGCTCGCGGTCGTCGGCGCTCATCTGCTGGTCCAGCGCACCCTGCTTGACCTGCTTGGCCAGGATCTCGGCGGCGGCTCCCCGGGCGTCAGCGGCCACCTGGCCCTTGCGGATCGGCTTTCCGGCCAGAGGTCCTGTCCCCTTGGTGAAGGCGACATAGGAGGCGTCGTTGTCATTGACGAACAGCTCCAACGGCACATTGAACAGCTTGGTATAGTGCAGGGTCGAGTGGTGGTGGTACGGGATCCTCCAGGGTCCGTGATTGATATAGAGGCCGTCATCGAAGTCACAGGTCTGGGCCTCGCCGCCCAGTTCAGTTAGCTGAAACCCCTTGCGGGCCGTCTGACAGCGGCCCCCGGCAAAGGCGCGGGCCTCGATCACCGTGACGTCGTAGCCGGCCTTGGACAGCTCATAGGCACTGGTCATCCCCGCCACCCCGGCACCCAGGACGATGACCTTCTTGCCCTTGCCCCCTGCCCCCAGGTCCGGCGGCGAGGCCTTGGCCGAGGCGATGTCGAAGCCCAGCGCCGTCATGCCCGCCAGCAACAGGGCTGAGCCGCCCATGCCGCCCAGGCTCTCCAGGAAACTGCGGCGGGACACCCCGCCCCCCATGAAGTCCCGATTCATCACGCAATCCCCCGCAACCCTCTGAGGCGTGTAAGGAAACGGCGCAGCCCCTCACTGACAATCACCAACCGGGCCATCGGGTGATAGGGCACCGATTGCCTGGGGGTCTGCCTAAGGCTTGGGCGGCCGATCCCGTTCCGGGGCGCCGCACCGCACAATGAAACAGCGCCGCCTCTGTCAACGTCCCTGGAAATCGGCGGGCCGCTTCTCCAGGAACGAGGTCATGCCCTCGCGGAAATCCTGGGTGCGGATCAGTTGCAGGAACTGCAGATAGACGTGGTGGACGTGATCATTGAAGGTTTCGTTCAGCCCCATCCGCATCAGCCGCTTGGCCGACTGCACCGCCAGGGGCGCATTGGCGACGATCTCTCCGGCCACTTCCCGCGCCCGGGTCATCAACTGGTCGGCCGGTACAACATGGGTGCAGAGGCCCATCTCCAGGCTCTCGTCTGCCGACAGGGTTCGGCCGGTAAAGATCAGCTCAGCGGCCTTGGACCAACCGATCAGGCGGGGCAGGAACCAGGTGCCCCCAGACTCCGGCACGACCCCGCGCTTGACGAAGGCCGCCGCCAGCTTGGCACCCTGGGCCATCATACGGATGTCGCAGCCCAAGGCCGTGTCCAGCCCATAGCCCGCCGCAGACCCGTTCAGGGCGCAGATGGTGGGCTTGTTCATATTGAAGATCACGGTGGGCGGGGTGTTCTTCAGGTCCAGGTCGACCGAGACCGTGCTGACCTGGCTGTCGGAGCCGATGCCGTTTCCACTGGTGGCGCTCACCAGGTCCAGCCCGGCGCAGAAGGCCCGCCCCGAGCCCGTCAGGATCACGCAGCGCACGTCAGGATCGGCGTCGGCCTTCAGCAGCAGCTTGGTCAGCAGGTTGAGCATGGGGCCGGAGATGGTGTTCAGCCGCTCGGGCCGATTGAGGGTCAGGGTCGCGATCCCCTCGGAGACCTCATAGAGCAC
>JANPAO010000054.1:0-3210 GCA_031429955.1 Phenylobacterium sp.
GGTCGCCCAGTACCAGGGGGCCTACAAGGTCTCCCGGGGTCTGCTGGAGGAGTTCGGTGACCGCCGGGTCATCGACACCCCCATCACCGAGCACGGCTTTGCGGGCCTGGGTGTCGGTGCGGCCATGGCGGGCCTGAAGCCGATCATCGAGTTCATGACCTTCAACTTCGCCATGCAGGCTATCGACCACATCATCAATTCCGCCGCCAAGACCCTCTATATGTCCGGCGGTCAGATCAAATGTTCGGTGGTGTTCCGCGGTCCCAATGGCGCGGCCTCCCGGGTCGGCGCCCAGCACAGCCAGGACTATTCGGCCTGGTATGCCCAGGTGCCGGGCCTGAAGGTGGTGGCCCCCTATGACGCCGCCGACGCCAAGGGCCTGCTGAAAGCCGCCATCCGCGATCCCAATCCCGTGGTCTTCCTGGAGCACGAGATGCTCTATGGGACCGAGTTCGAGGTCCCCGAGGGCGACTGGTTGGTGCCCATCGGCAAGGCCCGCGTCCGCCGCCAGGGGACCGATGTCACCATCACCGCCCATTCCCGAGCCGTGGGCATGGCCCTGGAAGCCGCCGAGCGCCTGGCCGGAGAGGGCATCGAGGTGGAGGTGGTGGATCTGCGCACCCTGCGCCCCCTGGACCACGAGACGGTCGTCGAGAGCGTGAAGAAGACCAACCGCCTGGTCACGGTCGAGGAGGGCTGGGGACCCATGGGCGTCGGTGCCGAGGTAATCGCCCGGGTGCTGGAACACGCCTTTGACTATCTCGATGCCCCGCCCACGCGGGTCCATCAGGAAGACGTGCCCTTGCCCTATGCCGCCAATCTGGAGGCGCTGTCCCTGCCTTCGGTGGACAAGATCGTCGCAGCGATAAAGGCGGTCTGTTACCGATGACCGCTGAGCGCCTGACCTGGATCTCCGGCGGCTGTCACTGCGGTGACGTGCGGTTCGAGGTGGCCCTGCCCGATGTGGTGGAGGCCCAGACCTGCAACTGCTCCATCTGCGCCAAGACTGGCTTCATCCACATCATCGTGCCGCAGAGCCGGTTCCGGCTGATCCAGGGGCAGCCGACGGCCTACCAGTTCAACACCGGCGTAGCCCAGCACCTGTTCTGCGGTCGCTGTGGGATCAAGAGCTACTATCGGCCCCGCTCCAATCCCGACGGCTGGTCGGTCAATGCCCGCTGCCTGGATCAGGCCGTCAGCCTCGACCTCACCGCCTTTGATGGACAGAACTGGGAGGTCCACGCCCACCAGCTCGCCCACCTGTCGCAGGACCTGCCTCCAACCCGCCCGAGCGCCTGACCATGCCCATCGAGATCCTGATGCCCGCGCTGTCGCCCACCATGGAGGAGGGGACCCTTGCCAAGTGGCATGTGAAGGCTGGCGACCTGGTGAAGTCGGGCGACGTCATCGCGGAGATCGAAACCGACAAGGCCACCATGGAGGTGGAGGCTGTCGACGAGGGGACCGTCGAGGCAATCCTGGTCCCCGAGGGCACCGAAAACGTCAAGGTCAACGCCCCCATCGCCCGGTTGTCAGGGGACACAGACTCTCCTTCTCCCCTTGTGGGAGAAGGTGGCCCTGCGGAGCAGGGTCGGATGAGGGGTCTCTCAGAACCCTCCGGAAAGCCAGTCGCCGTGCGCGCTGAGGTGGGCGCGCAACCCCTCATCCGACCGGTCTCCGACCGGCCACCTTCTCCCGCAAGGGGAGAAGGGCAAGGCACCCGTGTCTTCGCCTCGCCGCTGGCGCGACGCATTGCCGCCCAGAAGAACCTCGACCTCGCGGCCGTCACCGGTTCTGGGCCCCACGGCCGGATCATCAAACGCGATGTCGAGGCCGCGACGCCGGGCCTCGCCAAGCCCGCGGCTCAAGTCACCGCAAGCGCCCCCCGCCAGGTTCAGAGCCTCGCCCAGATGGGCATTCCCGATGGCTCCTATGACCTCGTGCCCCTGGATGGCATGCGCAAGACCGTCGCCCGGCGGCTGACCGACAGCTTTCGCGACGTACCGCACTTCCCGCTGACGATTGATCTTGAGATCGACGCCCTGCTGGCCGGACGGGTGAAGATCAATGCCATGCTGGAGCCCCAGGGGGTGAAGGTCAGCGTCAATGATCTGGTGATCAAGGCCGCCGCCATCGCCTTGAAACAGGTGCCCGAGGCCAATGCCTCCTATTCCCCTGAGGGGATCGCCATGCACCACCACGCCGACATTGCCATGGCCGTCGCCATCGATGGTGGCCTGATCACCCCGATCATCCGGGCCGCCGAGACCAAGGGACTGGCCGCCATTGCCACCGAGGCCAAGGATCTCGCGGCCCGCGCCCGGACCCGCAAGCTGAAGCCCGCCGAATTCCAGGGCGGCACCTTCTCGATTTCCAACCTGGGTATGTTCGGCATCAAGGCCTTCGCTTCCATCATCAACGAACCCCAGGGGGCCATCCTCTCGGTGGGGGCCGGCGAGCCGCGTCCTGTGGTCCGCGATGGGGCCCTAGCTGTGGCCACGGTCATGACCGTGACCCTGACCTGCGATCACCGAGTGGTGGACGGTGCCATCGGCGCGCGCTGGCTTCAGGCGTTCAAGCGGCTGATCGAAGATCCGATCACGATGATTGTTTAGGACCCACCCATGAGCATCTACGACTTCAGCGCCCAGACCCTGGACGGCAAGCCTGCCCCGCTGGCGGCCTATCGCGACCAGGTGGTCCTGATCGTCAACACCGCCTCCAAGTGCGGGTTCACCCCGCAGTACGAGGGGCTGGAGGCCCTGTACCGCAAGTATAAGGATCGCGGCCTGGTGGTCCTGGGTTTTCCCTGCAATCAGTTCGGGGCTCAGGAGCCGGGCGACGCCGCCGAGATCGCCAACTTTTGCAGCCTGACCTATGAGGTCGACTTCCCGGTCATGGCCAAGATCGACGTCAATGGCCCCAAGACCCATCCGCTCTACGCCTATCTCAAAAGCCAGAAGCGCGGCATGCTGGGCACCACCAATGTGAAGTGGAACTTCACCAAGTTCCTGGTGGATCGAAAGGGTCAGGTGGTGGAACGCTATGCCCCCACCGTGACGCCGAAGTCGCTGGAAGGCGCCATTGAGGCCCTGCTCTGATGGCTGACGCCTTCGACCTCATCGTCATCGGTTCGGGGCCGGGCGGCTATGTCGCGGCTATCCGTGCCAGCCAGCTTGGCCTGAAGACTGCCATTGTCGAGCGGGAGGC
>JANPAO010000055.1:0-3106 GCA_031429955.1 Phenylobacterium sp.
GGCGCGCGGCCGCCTCAAAGGCCCGCAGGGCGTTGAGGGGTGGCAAGCGTCGGCGCGGCGTGTCGCGTTCCATGGAGATTTCCTGACAGCCTCGGCAGAAGTCCTTGGCTTGCGAATTGGGGCCTATCTGACCAGTTTGCAAGCATCCGGCGGTGTATCGCCCCTTTTCCGGGGCGGAACCTCAGCGGAACGAATGCGAACCCTGCCTCGCCTTAAGTCTCAAGTCTGGTCGTTAGAGAACCTATAGCCCATGTCGCGTCGCCCACCCAAGGCCGAGCCCAATCAGCGTTTGGTCGTCCTCGGCGGCGGGCCGCCCCGTGCGCCTGGCACGGTGTGGCTGGTGGGAGCGGGACCTGGCGACCCGGAACTGATGACCCTCAAGGCGTTTCGGGTCCTGGCGACGGCTGACGTGCTGGTCCATGACGGGCTGGTGAGCGACGAAATCCTAGCCCTGGCGCCTGCCTCCGCACGCCGAATTTCCGTGGCCAAGCGCAAGTCGAGGCACTCCTACGCCCAGGATGAAATCAACCGGATGCTGACCGCCTTTGCCCTGGAGGGCCTGACGGTGGTTCGCCTGAAGGGCGGCGACCCCTTCATTTTTGGCCGCGGCGGCGAGGAACTGGAAGCCTGCCGCGAGGCTGGCGTGGCCTGTCATGTCGTGCCGGGTGTGACCTCGGCTCTGGCGGCTTCCGCAGATGCCGGCGCGCCCCTGACCCATCGCGGTCTCGCCCAGGCCGTGACCTTCGTCACCGGCCATGCCGCTGCCGGCAGCGAGCCCGACCTGGATTGGGTCGCCCTGGCCCGGCCCAACCATACGGTTGTGATCTATATGGGCGTGTCCTCAGCCGCCGGGATCGCCGGGCGGTTGATGGCGGAGGGCCGCGCGGGCGACACGCCGGCCCTGATCGTTGGAAATGCCAGTCGGGCCGATGAGCGCCGTGTCGTCACCGACCTGGCGGGTTTGGCGCTGGCCGCCGCCGAGGTTTCCGGCCCGGCCCTGCTGATCGTCGGGGAGGCCATGGCCCTGGCCCAGGCCGGGATCGGACAGGTTTCCCTAGGTGTTGAGGTTCAAGGTCGCGTGCTGGGAGTGAGATCATGAAGGCCCTGACCGCCAACAGGCTCGACGATGGCGAGGTGGTGTTCTGGAATGCCGGACGTTGGGTGACCCGGTTCGCCGACGCCGAGTTGTTTGACGATCCGGCCCTTGGCGAGGCCGCCGAGGGGTTGGGCAAGAGCCAGCCCAATGTCGTAATCGACGTCTACCTGATTGACCTGATCGAGAGTGAGGGCCTATGGGCCCCCCTGAGTTACCGCGAACGCCTTCGGGCTCTTGGCCCCACCAATCATCCAAGCCACGGCAAGCAGGCTGAGGGCGGTCAGGCCATCGAGGCCCTGATGCACGCCACCGGCGCCTCGCGCTCTACCGGGCGCGTCAACCTCATCAAGCGTAAGTAGGAGGCGGGGCGATGTATCAGTACGACACCCTCGACAAGGAATTCCTGGCCGACCGGGCCCTCGAGTTCAAGGAACAGGTGGCGCGCCGCCTGGCGGGCGAGATCACCGAGGATCAGTTCAAGACCATCCGGTTGATGAACGGCCTCTATCTGCAACTGCACGCCTATATGCTGCGGGTGGCCATTCCCTATGGCTCGTTGAATTCCGCCCAGATGCACGGCCTGGCCGATATCGGACGCAGGTACGACAAGGGCTATGGGCACTTCACCACCCGAACCAACCTGCAGTTCCATTGGATCAAGCTGAAGGACACGCCCGCCATCCTGGAGGAGTTGGCCAGCATCGACCTGCATGCGATCCAGACCAGCGGCAACTGCATCCGCAATGTTACCTCCGATCCCTATGCCGGCGCCACCGCCGAGGAGGTCGATGATCCCCGCGTCTGGTCCGAGGCCATCCGGCAGTGGTCGATGCTGCACCCTGAGTTTTCCTTCCTGCCGCGCAAGTTCAAGTTTGCGGTCACTGCCGCGCCCAAGGACCGTACGGCGGCCCGGGTTCACGACATCGGCCTGGTGGTGCGGCGCGGGCGCGACGGGGTGATGGGCTTTGAGGTGATCGTCGGCGGCGGGATGGGGCGCACGCCCTATGTGGGCCCCACGATCAAGGAATTCCTGCCCGCTAATCGGCTGTTCTCCTACCTGGAGGCGATCTTGCGGGTCTACAATCGCCATGGACGGCGGGACAACAGCTACAAGGCCCGCATCAAGATCCTGGTGGCGGCATTGGGCCGTGAGGCCTTCGCCCAGCAGGTGGAGGAAGAATGGGAGAAGATCGGCGTTGCCGGTGATCTGCCCGATCTGGAGATCGCCCGTATTCGCGGTGCATTCGCGTCCAAAGCCTTTGAAACCCTGCCGGAACGATCAGAGGTCTTCGAGGCAGCCAAGCTGTCGAGCCCGGCCTTTGCTCGCTTTGCCCGCAACAACCTCAAGCCCCATAAGCGCCAGGGCTACACCATCGTCGAGATCTCCCTGAAGGGCATCGGCGAGACCCCAGGCGACGCCACTTCCGATCAGATGGATGTGGTGGCGGAGTTGGCTGAGCACTACGGCCAGGACGACATCCGGGTGACCCATGAGCAGAACCTGGTGCTACCGCATGTGAAGCTGGACGATGCCCCGACAGTGCACGCGGCCCTGGCGGCGGTGGGTCTGGCCACCCCCAATATCAACCTGATCAGTGACATCATCGCCTGCCCGGGCCTGGACTATTGCGCCCTGGCCAATGCGCGGGCGATCCCGGTCGCCCAGGATATCGCCACCCGGTTTGCCAATCAGGACCGAGCCGAGCTGGTGGGGGAGCTGAAGATCAAGATCAGCGGCTGCATCAATGCCTGCGGCCACCACCATGTCGGCCACATCGGCATTCTGGGGGTCGATAAGAAGGGCGAGGAATTCTACCAGCTCACCCTCGGTGGCTCTGGCGCAGAGGACGCCGAGGTCGGCAAGATGCTGGGGCCAGCCCTGCCGGCCGACAAGGTCACCGACGCCATTGAGACCATCGTCGAGGTTTACCTTCGGGAGCGGACTGACGGCGAGCGGTTCCTCGACACCTACCGCCGCACCGGGGCCACCCCCTTCAAGGAGGCCGTCTA
>JANPAO010000056.1:0-1855 GCA_031429955.1 Phenylobacterium sp.
GCGGACACGAAAAGATCCTTCACCGCAGGGTTGCCGTCCCTAAACCTCCTCGGCCACGCCTGGATGGCGGGCTCGGGTCTGGAGCCACATGACCCCCAACAGGTCGGAAACCGAGGCCATCAGTCTTCCGAGATTGGTGTATTTCGAGGCCCCGGTCTGGCGGTGGCGGTGGTTCACCGGCGCAAAGGCCACCTGGTAGCCCTCCCGGATCATCAGGGCCGGGATGTAGCGATGGATGTGATCGAAATAGGGAAGCCGAAGAAAGGCCTCCCGGCGAAAGGCCTTCAGGCCACAGCCGGTGTCATTGGCCCTATCCCTCAGCAGTCGTTTGCGCACGCCATTGCCAAACCGCGAGGCCAGCTTCTTGGCTTGGCTGTCCTGACGCTTGACCCGCTCGCCCCCCACCAGAGCCAGGTTGGCCGGACTCGCCGTCAACCGATCCACGAGCCCCGGGCCATCGGCGGGGTCATTCTGGCCGTCGCCGTCCAACGTGACGATGATGTCGCCACGCGCGGCCAGGATGCCGGTCCGAATGGCGCGGCTCTGTCCCGAATTGGACTGGTGGGACAGGATTCGCAGCTGTGGGATCTCGGCCCTTAGGGCGCTCAGCGCCGCGATGGTTCCGTCCCGAGACCGGTCATCAACAAAGACCATCTCAAAGTTTCGCCCGGCAAAGGCGGCGGCAATTTCCCGCGCCAGTGCAGGGGCGGCCCCCTCCTCGTCGAAGACGGGGACAACCACGGAGATGTCGGGCGCGGGGCCGGAGGATTTGACCATGCTTTCTCCATACCGGAAAAGTCGTCGGCGGGAAGGATCGTGCTATCAAGCTCACATGAGTCTGGAAGGCTATATCGAACGCTGGAGCCGAGGCTGGCGCGGTCCCGCCCTGGCCGCCCTGATCGCCATGCTGGCCGGTCTGCCCGGCCTGCTGGGGGCACCGCCCCTGGATCGCGACGAATCGCGCTTTGCCCAGGCCACCGCCCAGATGCTGGAGACCGGTGACTTCGTGGTCATCAATTTCCTGGACCAGCCTCGGTTCAAGTAGCCGGTGGGGATCTACTGGCTGCAGGCTGGGTCGGTGGCGCTCTTCTCCCAGGCCGAGGCGCGGGAAATCTGGGCCTATCGGATCCCATCGCTACTTGGGGCCATGCTGGCCGCGGCGGCCTGCGCCTGGGGCGCGGCGGCCTTTTTCGGCAGCCCCACAGGCCTGTTGGCCGGTGGCCTGCTGGCCTCGACCTTCCTGCTCTCATCGGAAGCCTTTATCGCCAAGACCGATGCCGTGCTGGCGGGAACCACGGTCCTGGCCCTGGCCGCCTTGGGCCGCATCTATGCCAGCAGCCGCGACGGCCCCCCGGTGGGCTGGATGACCCGCCTGCTGTTTTGGCTTGGTCTCTCGGTCTCGGTCCTGGTGAAAGGCCCGGTGGGTCTGATGGTGGTGGTCCTGACGGCCATCACCCTCTGGATCTGGGACCGGAAGGGATCCTGGCTCAAGGGGCTGGGCTGGCCCTGGGGATTGATCCTGTTTGTCGCCATTGTCGGGCCCTGGGCCTGGGCGGTGACCGTGGCCACAGACGGGGCGTTCTGGAGCGTGGCGGTGGCCGGCGACCTCGCGCCCAAGCTGGCAGGCGGGCAGGAGAGCCACGGCGCCCCACCGGGCTACCACACCCTGGCGACCCTGCTGCTGTTCTTCCCCGCCACCCTGCTGCTGCCCGCAGCCTTGGTGCTAGGCTGGCGCCATCGGGCTGAGCCGGGGATCCGGTTTGCCCTGGCCTGGCTGGTGCCGGCCTTCCTGTTGTTTGAGATCACCCCCACCAAGCTTGTTCACTACACCTTGCCTACCTATGGAGCCCTGGCC
>JANPAO010000057.1:0-3010 GCA_031429955.1 Phenylobacterium sp.
GCCGGCGCGTCGATCCCGGCGCGGAGGGCCAGGGCGGCAAAGGCACGACTGCGCATGTCGCTCGCCTCCGGAGGCTGAGGACGGTCGGTGCGCTTGAGGGCTGCGCCATGCCCGCCGCGCAGCAGACGGGCGACCGACTCCAGGGTCTCGGCCTGCGCCAGTTCAACGGTATCGCGACCCCGATAGTAGAGCTTCCCCCCGGAGATCGTGGTGATGGCCGAGGCCAGAACCGGCTCACCCCAAGCGATGGCCCCTGCCGCCACCTCCGAGGCCTTGCGGCTGCGGCTTTTGCGCTGGGCCAAGGCACTGATGTCTGCAGCCCGATAGAGGCTGCGGCGGGGATCTTGGGGGTCGATCCGGGTCTGAACCCGGCCTCGGCTGACATAGGCATAGAGGGTTTGTGGTCTCACGCCGAGCTGCGTCCGGGCTTCGTCAGCACCGATCCAGTCGAGGGCCTTGGTCTGGAGCATGTTATATTGATTATATTGATCAAGATTGACGCATCTAGCTTGGAGGCAAATATCGCCCTTAGCAAGCGTTTGAAAAGGAGGTCTTCCCATGTCGGACGGACTGGAGAATGTCGTCGCCGCCAAGACCGTGCTGTCCGATGTGGATGGCCTGGCAGGACGGCTCATCATCCGCGGTCGGTCGCTGGATGACCTGGCCGGTCGCGCCACCTTTGAGGAGGTGACCCGCCTGCTCTGGGGTGGGTTCTTTGAGCATCTGCCCGCCGATCTGACCGGTCCGCTGGCCGCCGCCCGTGCCGAGGTTTTTGCCGAGGTCAGCGCCCTGGACACCGGCCTCTTGGCCCTGTCGCCTATTGAGGCCATGCGCGCGCTCACCGCCCGGTTGGGGGATGGGGATGATCTGGCCGTCGCCCTGCGGCTGCTGGCGGCCCCCGCCGTGTTCACCGCTGCGGTGGTGCGGGGACAGGCCGGCGAGGCTCCCATCGCCCCCGACACGGGCCTATCCCACGCCGCCGACATCCTGCGGATGCTGGGCAAGAGCGCCGGCGCCGCCGAGGTCGAAGCCCTGGACACCTATCTGGTGACGGTCAGCGACCATGGCCTGAACGCCTCGACCTTTGCCGCCCGTGTGGTGGCCTCGACCCAGGCTGGTTTGACCTCAGCGGTCTTGGCCGGGATCAGCGCCCTGAAGGGGCCCCTGCACGGTGGCGCGCCAGGTCCGATCATCGACATGCTCGATGCGGTCGGAACCGCCGAGAACGCCCGGGCCTGGATCGAGGCGGCTCTGGCGCGGGGTGACCGGTTGATGGGCTTTGGACACCGCGTCTACCGAGTGCGCGACCCCCGGGCCGACGCCCTGAAGGGCGCTATTCGCCGGATGGGAACCCGCGGCGGGCGCCTGGAATTCGCCGAGGCCGTGGAGCGGGCCGTGCTGGATATCCTCAAGGCGCACAAGCCCGACCGCAGTCTCGACACCAATGTGGAGTTCTACACCGCCCTGCTGCTGGAGGCCCTGACCTTCCCACCCTCGGCCTTCACCTGTGTCTTTGCCATGGGGCGCACGGCCGGCTGGATCGCCCATGCCCGCGAGCAATTGGCCGGGGGCCGCCTGATCCGGCCACAGTCGATCTATGTGGGCCCCCTGCCTCTGGAAGCCGCCTGAACCTCTTAAGAGTCGTTCGCGCTGGGGCGGGCGACTGAGGCGGACTAGATAGGGCCCATGCGTTCTGCTCCCGGTCTTGATCCTGTCGCCACCGCCGCCCTGACCCGAAGGATCACCCTGTTGTCGGTGGCCACGGCGACGGTCCTGGTGTGCCTCAAGACCGGCGTCTGGCTGATCTCCGGGTCGGTGGCCCTGCTGGCCTCGGCGGCGGACTCGGGTCTGGACCTGATCGCCAGCCTGGTGACCTTCTACGCCGTGCGCTACGCCCAGGCACCACCTGACGCCGAGCATCGGTTTGGCCACGGCAAGGCCGAGGCCTTTGCCAGTCTGGTGCAAGGGGGCCTGGTTTTTGCCTCCGCTGCCCTGATCGGCCAAGAGGCCATCACCCACATGCGTCACCCCACCCCTGTGAGCCATGAGACCTGGGCGGTCGCCGTGATGGCCATCTCCACGGTGCTCACCAGCCTGCTGATCGTGGCCCAGGGCCAGGTGCTGAAACAGACCAACTCCGTGGCGGTGTCCGGCGACCGCGCTCACTATC
This sequence comes from Phenylobacterium sp., assembly GCA_031429955.1. GTDB lineage: Bacteria > Pseudomonadota > Alphaproteobacteria > Caulobacterales > Caulobacteraceae > Phenylobacterium. The sequence goes on from JANPAO010000057.1 coordinate 2,171, forward strand.
TCACCGACGTCGCCTCCAATCTGATCGCCCTGGCCGGGATTGGGGCGGCGGCCTGGCTGGGCTGGGTCAGCCTGGATGCCATAGCTGGCCTGGCGGTAGCGGCCCTGCTGCTCTGGGCCGCCATCGGGGTCTTCCGGGAGGCCTCAAGCCAGTTGATGGACACCGAACTTCCGGAGGCGGATCGGGCTCGGATCGTGGCTCTGGTGGGCCAGGACAGTCGCCTGACCGATGTCCACCAACTTCGGACCCGTGCTTCAGGTCCCTATGTCCATGTCCAGATGCACGTCGACCTGGATCCAGACCTCACGCTGGAGGCCGCCCATCAGGTTATCGTCCAGGCTGAGAACCGCATCCTGGCGGACTTTCCCCACGCCGACATCCTGATCCATGCCGATCCCCGAGGCCGGGCCGAGCCCCACGGCGGCGCCTTCGCCGAGCCCGCGCAGTAAACGCGGCCTTAAGGCGGCGGATGCTAGGCGGCTTGAGACATGTCGCCCGACCGCCTCCTGCACCATTTCCCCCTCGACCCTGCCTCGCGCCAGGTGCGCCTGGCCCTGGGGGAGAAGCGGCTGGCCTTTTCGGAGGTCTCGGTTCGGTACTGGGAGCGACCAGCTGATCTGGTGGCCCTCAATGCTTCGGGCCTGACGCCGGTGCTGAAGGATGGGGATCTGGTGCTCTGCGAGAGCCGGGCGATCCTGGACCATCTTGAGGAAACCTATCCTGAGCCGCCCCTGTTGGGCCGCGCACCTGCCGAGCGAGCCGAGGCGCGTCGCCTGCTGCAGTGGTTTGACCGCAAGTTCGACTATGAGGTCGGCGGCTTCCTGCTGCACGAGAAGATGG
>JANPAO010000058.1:0-1511 GCA_031429955.1 Phenylobacterium sp.
GCGTGGTTTGGGCTCACGAGAGGTGGACCCCCACCGGACCGACCGGAAACCACGCGCCCTGTGAAGACACACCCAGCTGGGGTCCTGCTGGGGTTTGCCGCTCCTGCGCCAGTTCCACCAACTCATAGAAGACCGGCCGCGCAATCAGGGCCTCCAGGCCGCGCCGGACGTGGAGGTAGGGCCGCGGCTGGCCCGACGCGGGGTCGACCTCGACCCGAATCCCATTCTCAGGCCCAGCCTCCACCTCATCGCCGACATTGGTCAGGAACCTAAGGGTGTCGCCGACCTGATCCACCCGAACGGCGATGAAGGGGGCGTCCTCGACCGTAATCCGCATCTTCTCCACCGGGGTGACCAGGTGGAAGCCGTCGGGATCCCTGCGCAAGACGGTGGAGAACAGGCGCACCAGGGCCTCGAGCCCGATGGGGGTGCCCTCGTGAAACCAAAGACCATCCTTGCGAATGACGATGTCGATGTCGCCGCAGTGGGTGGGGTTCCAGAGATGCACCGGCGGCAGGCCGCGACCCGGTGCCTGCTTTGCCGCGGCGATCACGCCCTCAAGGCTGGAGGAGCTGGGGGACTGGGTCATGGGCACAAGGTAGGCCCACCTCAGCCGCGCCTCAAGCACGACGCCACGTCAGGGCGCGCTCAGCAGCCCCGACAGTGGTGCGGCATCGGGGGTTCCAAAGGATCTCACCAGCACCCGGCGCTGATCCACCGGTCCGGGAAGCCGCACATCCCTGGCTGGGGCAGCCGCGAAGTCGAAGCGACGGAAATAGGGCTCGTCCCCCACCAGCAGGACATGGGCAAACCTCGCATGTCGCGCCGCCTCACATGCCGCCTGCACCAGCAGACCGCCGGTTCCCAGGTGCCGGGCCGAGGCCGCCACCGCCAGCGGCCCGAGAAAGGCCGCCTCCCGGCCACCGACCTTGACCCGCGTCATCCGAACCGAGCCCACCAGACGGTCGCCGCTCCGGGCGCAGAACGACAGGTCGGGGCGGAACTCAGCCAGTTCCCGGACGCGCTCTGATACCTTGGTGTAGCGGCCCGGGCCAAAGGCGTGGCTCAGCAGGGCGGCAATGGCTGGCCCGTCCTGGGGAAATTCAAGTTCGAGGGTCGGCACCGTGGCGGTGGAGAGGGTCATGGGGCAAAGACTTGTGCGATAGGCGGCGATCTCGCCGCAACGCAGGAACGCGTCAGCCGGCGGGCGGGTCTACTAGAACGCGTTCCGAAAAGTGGGAACCGGTTTTCGGATCAAAGGCGCGACGAATCAAAATCCTAGAGCGGCGATCAGAGTCCGTCTGATCGAAACCCGCTCTAGGCGCGGCTGGCACGCCCGGTTCGTTGCAGTCGTCGCATGGCCATGACCTAACTGTTCTCCGACCAGGGGCGATTAGGGCTCACGGCCCCTCAGGTCAATCGCGCGTTGCCGGGGGGCCTTTGCTGTCGCAAGGTCGCTACGCCCATGACCACAGATTCCCCCACCGATCCCGCCGAGCCCAACGGCCTGC
>JANPAO010000059.1:0-3163 GCA_031429955.1 Phenylobacterium sp.
AAGCTCTCGGAGGTGCTCAAATTAGCATCCTCTGCGAGCGCGGCACTACCTTTGGGTACAACAATCTGGTGGTGGACATGCTGGGCATCGGGGAAATGCACAAGCTGGGTGTGCCGGTGACAATCGACGCCACCCACGCCGTCCAACTCCCAGGCGCAGATCCTCGAACCCAAGGTGCCTCAACCGGCGGCCGCCGGGAGGGGGTTCCCGTGATCGCCATGGCCGCCGTTGCGGCCGGTGCCGACGGGGTCTTCCTTGAGTTCCATCCCAGCCCTGACGACGCGCTTTGCGATGGGCCCAGCACCCTGCCGCTCACCGCCGCCGAGGGCCTGTTGAGAACTCTCAAGGCGATCCACGCCGCACGAGGTTAGCCACCGCGCCAGCGGCGGAATTTCGCGCGCGCGGCTTGACCCGTCGCCCATCCAGCCCCAGAGCCTTGGGGATGGATTTGTCGACCCTGCAGCAACTTCTCAGCCGCCTGTCAGGCCAGCGTGTGGTCTGCGTCGGCGACCTGATGGTGGACCGTTTCGTCTATGGCTCGGTGACCCGGGTCTCGCCGGAGGCACCGATCCCGGTCCTGGCCCGCGAGCGTGAGCTGGTGATGCTGGGCGGGGCCGGCAATGTGGCGCGCAATGTGGCGGCGTTGGGGGGCGACGTGGCCCTGATCGGCCTGGTGGGGGGTGACCCCGAGGGCCACGAGGCCCTACGGCTGATCGGCGACAAGACCGGCATCGAGGGCTTCCTGGTCACCGATCCTGAACGCCCCACCACCCTGAAGACCCGTTTCGTCTCCGGCGGTCAACAACTGCTGCGCGTCGATCTGGAGACCAGCCGCCCGGCCACGGGCGAGGTGGAGCAGCGCCTGGTGCGCACCATTGCCGATCTCGCCAAGGGAGCCGGTGCGATCCTGCTGTCGGACTATGGCAAGGGCGTCGTGACCGACGCGGTGATCGCCGCCTGCCGCGCGGCCGGCTGTCCGGTGATCGTCGATTCCAAGGCCCGAAGTTTCCTGCGCTATGGCGATGTGGATGTGATCAAACCCAATGCGGCGGAACTGGCCTATGCCGCCGGACTGCCCACCAGCACCAATGACGAGATCGAGGTGGCCCTTGGCCACGCCCTGACCCTGTGCGAGGCCCGCGCCATCCTGGTGACCCGCGCCGCCAAGGGCATAACCCTGGCCGTTCGCGGCCAGCCCGTGGTTCATTTTCCCACCGCGGCGCGGGAGGTGTTCGACGCCTCCGGGGCGGGAGACACCACGCTTGCGGCCCTGGGCTTGGCCCTCGCAGCCGGCACACCGGTGGCCGAGGCCATCGCCTTCGCCATGCTGGCCTCCGGTGTCGCGGTGGGTAAGGCCGGCACCGCGACGGTGCTGCCTGAAGAACTGATCGAGGCCGCCCTGACCGCCCACATGGCCCCGGCCGAGCACAAGATCGTCACCCCGGAGCGGATGGTCGATGAGATCGCCCGCTGGCGCGCCAAGGGCCTGAGGGTCGGGTTCACCAACGGCTGCTTTGACATCCTGCACAGGGGCCATGTGACCTATCTCAACCAGGCCCGCTCCTGGTGCGACCGCCTGGTGGTGGGGCTCAACTCCGACCGCTCGGTGGCGGCCCTGAAAGGGGAGGGGCGTCCGATCAATGATCTCGAAGGCCGTGCCATGGTGCTGGCGGGTCTGGGCTGCGTGGACCTGGTGGCCCCCTTCGACGAGGACACCCCCATCAAGCTGATCCAGGCCGCCCACCCAGAAGTCCTGATCAAGGGGGCCGACTATGCCGAGAGCCAGGTGGTGGGGGGTGACTTCGTCAAGTCCTATGGGGGCGAGGTGCGCCTGGCCGAGATCGTCGAGGGCTATTCCACCACGGCGGCCATTGCCCGCATGACCTCCAAGGACAAGACATGACCCGTCGCATCGCCTTTGTTACTGGCGGGGCCGGCTTCATCGGCTCCAACATTGTCGCCAAGCTGGCGGAGGATCCCAGCCTGGACGTGGTGGTCTGCGACTGGCTGCATGAGGCCGACCTGGGCAAGTGGCGCAATATCGCCAAGCACCCCATCGGCGACTTCGTGGCGCCCGAGACCATGTTCGACTGGCTGGAGAAGCGCTGGCGTGACGTTGAACTCGTCGTCCACATGGGGGCGGTTTCATCCACCACCGAGCCCGACGCCGACAAGATCATCCATGCCAACTTCACCCTCAGCCGGGATCTATTTCGCTGGTGTGCGGATCGTCAGCGCCGGTTCGTCTATGCCTCGTCGGCAGCCACCTATGGCGATGCCACCGACTTTGACGATTCTGACGACCTGACCTCGCTGGCCGCCCTTCGGCCGCTGAACACCTATGGCTGGTCCAAGGCCCTGTTTGACCTGTTTGCCGCCCGTCAGGCCGCCCGCAACTATGCCCCGCCGCAATGGGTGGGTTTGAAGTTCTTCAACGTCTATGGCCCCAATGAGGAGCACAAAGACGCGATGAAGTCGGTGGCCTCGCAGATCTGGCCCAAGGTTCAGGCCGGCCACGCTGTGCAGTTGTTCAAGTCCTACCGCGAGGGCGTCGCCGACGGCGGTCAGACGCGGGACTTTGTCTATGTCCGGGATGTCGCCGACGTGGTGGCCTGGCTGGCCAAGTCCGAACAGGTCAATGGGGTCTACAACCTGGGTTCTGGCACTGCCCGCACCTTCGAGGATATGGCCAAGGCCGTCTTTGCCGCTGCCGGCAAGTCCGCCAATATTGAATACACCCCCATGCCGCCAGCCATTCGCGACAAGTACCAGTACTTCACCCAAGCCAAGATGGACCGGCTCAAGGCTGCCGGCTTCAACCAACCCATGACCGCGCTGGAGGACGGCATCACCGACTATGTCCAGTCCTACCTCGCTCAGCCCGATCCCTACCGGTAGCGTCGTGAGTGAGCGGCCCAAAGGCTTCAAACGGTTGGTAGCGGCAGCGGCCATCAGCTTTCTTGGCCTTGTGCTGCTGGCTGCCTTTGTCTGGCGCGACGACATTGCCAGCAATGCCCTGGACCCGAAGGTCCCCTTTCAAACTTATCAACCCCCCGCCGCCCCCGACTATGGACAGAGGACGGCCTGGAGCCTGCTGCCGGCCCAGCCCGGCACCTGGACCGCCAACGACCCGCCTGCCGACATCTTCTTCGTGGCCCCCACC
>JANPAO010000060.1:0-5584 GCA_031429955.1 Phenylobacterium sp.
CCGAGGTCCAGCAAGGAACACGCCCGTCACCGCCGCGCCCATCTCCCCCGTCGCGGAGATCATGGGTCGCCGGGACAAGCCCGGCGATGACGTGCAGGGGGTGGGAAGTCACAGCCATATCGAGGGTCGCATCTGGGAGACCACCCTAGTGGCTCTGGATATGGTCGGGCAGACCCAGGATGCGCTTGGAGATGATGTTGCTCTGCACCTCGTTGGAGCCGCCATAGATCGAGCCGGCCTTGCCCGACAGCCAGCCGCGCACGGCGGCCAGTTCCTCCGGGGCGAAGTCGGCACCCTCCCAGCCCAGGCCCTGATGGCCCATGAATTCCAGGGTCAGCTCGGCCCGGTCCTGCATGGCCTTCATATTGGCGTTCTTCATGATCGAGGTGGCCGCCGAGGGGCCGGAATTGCCTCGGGCCTCCAGGGCCGCGCGACGGACGGTCAGAGCCAGGGCCCGCTTGTCGATCTCGTTCATGATGATGCGGGTCCGCAGGTCGGCGTCGGCCAGTCGGCCCTGCTCGTCCTGGCCGACATACTTCTTGGCCACCACCCCGAGGGCCGGCTCGGCCACCGGTCCGGCCCGGCCGCCGTTCATGCCCGAGCGCTCATGCTGCAGCAGCCGCTTGGCCACCGACCAGCCGCCGTTCAGCGGGCCGATCAGGTTTTCCTTGGGCACCTTCACATCGGTGAAGAAGGTCTCGCAGAAGGGCGAGGAGCCGGCGATCAACTGGATCGGCCGAACCTCGACGCCGGGCTGGTGCATCTCGAACACCACAAAGGAGATGCCCTCATGCTTCTTGCTGTTGTCGGTGCGGACCAGGCAGAAGATCATGTCGGCGTATTGACCACCGCTCGTCCAGATCTTGCTTCCGTTCACTAAGAAATGGTCGCCCTTGTCCTCGGCCTTGGTCTGTAGAGAGGCCAGATCAGACCCGGCGCCAGGCTCACTGAAACCTTGACACCAGCGAATCTTACCTGTGACGATGTCGGGGATATACTTCTTCTTCTGGTCTTCGGTGCCGTATTCCAGCAGGGTGGGGCCGAACATGCCCACCCCCATGCCGCCGATGGGATTGACCGCGCCGATGGCGGCCATCTCCTGGGACAGCACCCGGGCCTCGGCCGCCGACAGGCCACCACCGCCATGGGCTGCGGGCCAGGTGGGGACGCCCCAACCCTTGGCCCCCATGGCCTCCTTCCAGACGGCGAAGTCGCCGGTGGGCTTGGCCGGGCTCATCAGGGCCGCGGTCTGGCCCTCGACATTCTTGGCCAGGGACTTGGGGAAATTGGCCTCAAGCCAGGCCTTGGCTTCGGCGCGAAAGCCGTCGAGATCAGCGCCTCCAAAATCAGCCACAATAATTCTCCCTAATATTCAATATCTTAATGTGCAGTATAGCACGAAAATCCGGACTTCGGAGTCCCCCTATTTGGGGTCCGGCAACCCCAGCACGCGTTTGGACACCACGTTGAGATTGATCTCCGAGGTGCCCCCCTCAATGGAGTTGCCCTTCGACCTCAGCCAGGCCCGGACGGTGGCCAGCTCGTTGCGGTCATAGGCCTCGCCCTCCCAGCCCAGACCGCTGTGGCCCATGGCCTCCACCATCAGTTCGTTGCGGTCCTGGGCGATCTTGGCCCCGGCATATTTCATGATCGAGGTGGCCGAGGAGGGCCCCTGATTGGAGCGGGCCTCGTCGGCGGCGCGGCGCACCGTCATCTGGAAGGCGCGGGTTTCCATCAGGTGCTCGGTGATCCGGCGGCGCAGGTCGGTGTCGGCCAGCCGTCCAGACGCGTCGGTGCCAACATAGTGCTTGGCCGCCTCGCTGACGGTCATGGTGGCCTGGGCTGCCCCCAGGTTGCCGCCGCCGAGACCTGCCGAAATGTTGTCGCGCTCGAACTGCAGCAGTCGCTTGGCCACCGTCCAACCGCCGTTCAGAGGCCCGAACAACTGGTCCTTGGGCACCTTCACGTCGGTGAAAAACGTCTCGCAGAAGGGTGAAGTCCCGTTGATCAGCAGGATGGGCCGCACCTCGACGCCGGGCGAGGTCATGTCGATCAGCAGGAAGCTGATGCCCTCATGCTTCTTGGAGGTGTCGGTGCGCACCAGACAGAAGCACCAGTCGGCCAGGTTGGCACCCGACGTCCAGATCTTGGACCCGTTCACCAGCCAGTGGTCGCCCTTGTCCTCGGCCCGCGTCTGCAGGCTGGCGAGGTCTGATCCCGAGCCGGGCTCGGAATAGCCCTGGCACCAGCGCACCTGGCCCTGGATGATGCCGGGCAGGTGCTGGCGCTTCAGATCCTCTGTCCCGTACTCCACCAGGGTGGGGCCAAACATCATCACCCCCATGCCGCCGATAGGGTTGCGGGCGCCGATGGCGGCCATCTCTTCGGCCAGGACCCTAGCCTCGGCGCGGCTCAGACCGCCGGCCCCGTACTGGGCCGGCCAGGTGGGGGTGCCCCAGCCCTTAGCCCCCATGGCCGCACGCCAGGCCTTGGCCTCGGGCCCCTCGGCTCCGCCCATCATGGCGGCCATCTGGGCCGCCGGGTTCTTCCGCAAGGCCTCGGGGAAGTTGGCGGCAAGCCAAGACCTGGCCTCCTCGCGGAACGCGGTGGTGTCCTCGCCGCCAAAGTCTGCCATCGAAATCGCCTTCTTGGAAAATGCGTCGTTCAGATCAGATAGAGGCCCGGTCCTGAAATTGAACCCGGCGGCCTAGGTAGATTTTGGATCGGGCAGGCCCAGCACGCGCTTGGCCACCACATTGATGTTCACCTCGGTGGTGCCGCCCTCGATGGAGTTCCCCTTCGAGCGCAGCCAGCCGTGGACGGCGGTGAGTTCGCCCGGCGTATAGCCCTCGCCCTCCCAGCCCAGGCCCTGGTGGCCCATGGCCTCCACCATCAGCTCCGACCGCTCCTTGGCAAACTCGGCCGCCGCATACTTGATGATCGAGGTTGCCGCGCTAGGGCCATTGCTGGCCCGGGCCTCGGCCGCCGTGCGACCGATGGTCTGGCGCAGGGTGCGGAAGTCCATCTCGTTGCGGGTGATCCGTTGCCGAAGGTCTGCGTCTGCCAGAAGTCCGCCACCGTCGGTCCCGGCATAGCTCATGGCCACCACCGGCAAATCCGCCGCTGACCCGCCCGCGCCGCCGCCGCCGCCGAACCCTCCAGAGATGTTCTGGCGCTCGTACTGCAACAGCCGCTTGGCGATCTCCCAGCCGCCGTTGACCTTACCAACCAATTGATCTTTTGGAATTTTCACATCGGTGAAGAAGGTCTCACAGAACGGACTCTCCCCCGAAATCAACTTGATCGGTCGCGTCTCAACCCCTTCCGTCCGCATGTCGATCAGCACAAAGGAGATCCCCTCATGCTTCTTCGTCGCGTCCGTCCGCACCAGACAAAAACACCAATCGGCCTTGTCGGCGTAGCTCGTCCACACCTTTTGGCCGTTGATCAGCCAGTGGTCGCCTTTGTCCTCGCAACGGGTGGCGAGGCTGGCCAGGTCCGAGCCCGCGCCGGGCTCTGAGTAGCCCTGACACCAGCGGATCTCGCCGCGAATGATCGGCGGCAGGAAGGCCTGCTTTTGTGCCTCGGTTCCATACTCCATGAGCACAGGACCCAGCATCCAGATGCCAAAAGCCAGGACGCCTGGACGATAGCGGCCTCTGGCCATTTCCTGGTCCAGGACCTTGGCCTCCTGGGGCGACAGGCCGCCGCCGCCGTAGTCCTTTGACCATGTGGGGGTGGTCCAGCCCTTCTCGCCCATGCGCTGGGTCCAAACCGCCTGCGGATCGGTGCTGCCTGCAAAGGCCCGCCCGCCCCAGACCGCCTCAGGATCGCTCGCCACCTTCGGGTCCCGAAGCTCGGCCGGATAGTTGGCTTCCAGCCATGCGCTGACCTCCTTGCGGAAGCCCTCGATGTCGCCGCCGAAGTCAGCCATGCCATTCTCCCAGAGTCTCGCCGATTTCCCCGGCCACATTAGCGTTGAGCGTCCCAAGAGCAAGGAATGAAACGCTTGTTTGATCGCCACTGATGCGACGTGATGACCCCCCAGACGACGAAATCTCGGCTATAATGCACGCCAAGATTTCGCGATGAACGGACGGCCAATGCAATTCTGGCGAGACCTCAAGCCTGCGGCCCTTTCCGTTGTGCCGTTTGTGAGTGCGGTCCTGGTCTTGGCGGTCGGCGTCTTGCTGGTGGCGTCCGGCGCGACTCCCTCGGTGCCGGACCGGTTTCTCAGGCTCTATCAGGTCACGCCGGTCTATCTGATCGAGGTCAGCCATTTTCTGTCCAGCATCCTCGGCTTGACCCTGGTAATGTTGGCCTTTGGCCTGCGCGCCAAGCTCGACGGTGCCTGGGGTGCGACCCTGGGCGCCTTGCTGTTGGCCGCGCCCCTGTCGTTGTTGAAGGGCTTTGTCTGGGAAGAGACAACTGGCTTGCTGGTGTTGGCCCTGTTGTTGGCCCCCTTCCGGAGCGCCTTCCCCCGCAGAGCCAGGCTCTCCCAGATGGAGATCACGCCAGGCTGGCTGGCCTCGGCCTTCGCCGCCTTGGTGGGGGCGGGTCTTCTGGGCCTCTGGTCCTTCGAACATGCCGACTATGCTGACCAGCCTTTCTGGAAAATGATGGTCGATGCCGACGCGGCCCGCTCGATCCGGGCTTGGGCTGGTGCCGCCATCGCCCTCTTTGCCTTCGGCCTCTGGCGTATGGTTTCCACCGCGGCCACGCCAAAGGTTATGGGTGAGGCCGACCCAGACTTCCAGCGGGTCCGTCGCATCCTGGCGACAGCGGAGTTGGCTGAGCCGGCCTCCAACCTTGCCCTTTTGGGGGACAAGCGTTTCCTGTTCTCCAGCAGTGGCGAGAGCTTTCTGATGTTCGGGGTGCGCGGCCGGTCCTGGATTGCGCTTGGGCCTCCTGTCGGGCGGCGAGAGGAGCAGTTGGAGTTGCTCTGGCGCTTCCGGGAATTGGCCGACGCCCACGCTGCGCGCCCCGGCATCTATGGGATCGGGGCGGAGAACCTGCCCGATGTGGTGGAACTGGGCTTCTCGATCCAGAAGGTGGGCGAGTCTGCTGCCGTGCCCTTGGAGAGCTTCAGTGTCGAGGGCAAGCGCCGGGGCAATCTGCGACGGGCCTGGCGCAAGGCCGCCGACGAGGGGGCAACCTTCTCGGTACTGCCGCCGGAACAAATCAGCGACATCATTCCGGAACTTGCTGCGGTGTCTGAGGCCTGGCTTGCCGACCATGCCGGGGGCGAGAAGGGCTTTTCCATGGGAGGATTTCACCCCGGCTATGTCTCGGAGTTTCCGGTCGCCGTCGTGCGGTTCGAAGGCGCGGTGATCGCTTTTGCCACCCTCTGGACCACGGCCACCAAGGGAGCCTTCTCCATGGACCTGATGCGCTATGTTCAGGCCGGACCCAAGAACATCATGGACTACCTGTTTGTGGAGCTGCTCGACTGGGGCCGCCGCCAGGGCTACCAGGCCTTTGAGTTCGGTGTAGCCCCCCTGGCGGGCTTGGAAGATCGCCCCCTGGCCCCGGTGATGAGCCGGGTCGGCAACCTGTTTTTCGAGCGGGGCGAGGAGATCTACAA
>JANPAO010000061.1:0-2965 GCA_031429955.1 Phenylobacterium sp.
AACCCTGACCCCCGCCACAAAGCGCGTGCAGAAGTAAAACAAGTCCCTCGAGCAGCGGCTACCCGACTCCACGGCTGTGGTCGCCCGCCTGCGCGAGCACCTGGAACTGGTGCGACGCGACGCCACCACCGATGGCCTCACCAACCTGGCCAACCGCAAGGCCTTTGACGAAGAGCTGGAGCGCGCCTGCGCTGAAGCCGACGCAAAGGGCGAGAGCCTGGCCCTGGCCGTCATCGACATCGACCACTTCAAGAACTTCAACGACACCTGGGGCCACCAGACCGGTGACCAGGTCATTCGCTATGTGGCCAGCGTGATCGGCGGTCGTGCCGTCGCGCCGCGCTTTGCTGCCCGCTATGGCGGGGAGGAATTCGCCCTGCTCTTCCCCCGCGACGGGTCGGACCTGGCCTTCGCGGTCCTGGAAGAGATCCGGGAGGAGGTTGCATCGCGCATGCTCAAGCGCCGCTCCACCGATGAGGACCTGGGCACCGTCACCGTCTCGGCCGGACTGGCCGAGCGCACGCGGGGCGAAAGCGCCCACAGCTTCGTCGAGCGGGCCGACGAGGCGCTCTATGCCTCCAAGCGCAGCGGGCGAAATCGCGTCAGCCGGGCCGAAGAGATCGCGGTCGCGGCCTGACCGGAATTTCCTCCTGGCCTGACGCTGGGTAGCCTCCCCTAGTCTGTGCGCCAAGCGCCCGGGAGGACACCATGGCCTATTCCAAACTCACGACGACCGTGCAGGACGGTATCGGCGTCATCACGCTCAATGATCCCGCCACCCTGAATGCTGCAGGCCTGGACCTGATGGCCGAGCTTCAGCAGGCCTTCGACGCCTTCGCTGCGGCCGATGCCGGGGTCCGCTGCGTGGTGCTGACTGGCGAGGGGCGCGGGTTCTGCTCGGGAGCCAATCTGTCGGGTCGCGGTGGTCCCGCTGCGGCGCCCCCCGATCCTGAGGGGCCGGATGCCGGTGCGGCGCTGGAGAGCGTCTACAATCCCTTCATGATGGGGCTGAGGGATTACCCGGTGCCCATCGTCACGGCGGTAAATGGGGTAGCCGCTGGGGTCGGATGCTCGCTGGCTCTGATGGGCGACATCATCGTGGCGGCCGAGAGCGCCTACTTCCTGCAAGCCTTTCGCCGCATCGGCCTGGTGCCGGACGGTGGCTCCACCTATCTGCTGCCGCGCCTGATCGGCAAGGCCCGGACCATGGAGATGGCCCTGCTGGGGGAACGCCTGCCGGCCAAGACCGCCCTGGACTGGGGCCTGATCAACCGCTGCGTGGCCGATGACCAACTGATGGCCACGGCGATGGAGCTGGCCAAGGCTCTGGCCACAGGCCCCTGGTCCCTGGGGTCGATCCGCAAGCTGGTCTGGGAGAGCCTGGACGCCGAGTGGGCCGACCAACTGCACGCCGAGCGGATGGCGCAGAAGACCGCCGGCCGGACCGAGGATTCCCGCGAGGGGGTCGTGGCCTTCCTCCAGAAGCGACCGGCGGCCTTCACCGGGCGCTGAACTTCAGGCACTTGATGAAGGGGTCCCGAGAGTGTAGTTTACGTTGTAAATTTCAAATCTGAGGCCTGCCATGCTCGTCGTCCATCACCTGAACAACTCCCGCTCGCAGCGGGTGCTCTGGCTGTTGGAGGAGCTGGAGGAGGTGGCATTCTCTTCGTCACAACAAACCCAAGCCTTCGTGGCGGAAACCGCAGTGGCGTCCCTGGCATGATAGCATTGGCCTCGGAAGCCGCGAGACCGACTCTTGACGTCAATGAGACGCAAGAGCGTAGAGGTGCTGCTTTCACCCCCAATACCCGCTCACCCAGGCGAAGGCCGGGGCCCAGGTGGTACCCACTCCGCTCTCCCAGGTATCCTGTAGACTTCAGGTCATATCACCCGAACATCGTGGATGAATCCGGGTCCCGGCCTGCGCCGGGATGCGCGAGGGACCTAAGCGTCCAGGACCTTGCCGGGCTCGATGGTCACGCTCTCGCCGCAGCCGCAGGCGTCGGTCTGGTTGGGGTTGCGGAAGGTGAACTTGGCCGAGAGCTTGGTGGACTCGTAGTCGATCTCGGTGCCGATCAGGAACAGCACCGCCTTGGGGTCGATGAGGATGGTGACGCCCTTGTCCTCGACGATCTCGTCCAGGGGCTCGACGGTCTTGGCATATTCGACGACATATTCCGAACCGGCGCAGCCGCCGTTCTTCACCCCGACCCTCAGGCCGGCATAGGGGGCCTCGGCCCGGGCCATGATGTCGCGCACACGGGCGGCAGCGGCGTCGGTGAGACTGACCACCTTGGGGCGGGGGCGACGAACGCGGGGGGCGGCGGGGGTGAGGTCGGTCATGTCATCTATATGGGTCAGAACATGTTCAATGAAAGCTTGGCCTCGTCGGACATCCGCGAGGGATCCCATGGCGGGTCAAACACGAGATCAACCTTCACCTGGCCGATGCCGGGGATCTGGCGCACGGCGTCCTCCACCCAGCCCGGCATTTCGCCAGCCACCGGGCAGCCTGGCGCGGTGAGGGTCATGTCGATGGCCACGTCCTTGGTGTCGGAGACATCGACCTTGTAGATCAGGCCCAGCTCATAGATGTCCACCGGGATCTCCGGGTCGAACACGGTCTTGAGCTGTTCGATCAACTGATCGGTGATGGCGTCCAGCTCGACCTGGCTGAGCGGGGTGGTGATGGCGGGGGCGTCGTCCATGGGTCGGGCTCTTAGGCAAAGAAGGCTTGGGTGCGGGTCAGGGCGTCGACAAAGGCGTCAGCCTCGGCCTGCGTATTATATAGGGCAAAGGAGGCCCGCGCGCTGGAGGTCAGGCCAAAGCGGGCCATCAGGGGTTCAGCACAGTGGGTGCCGGCGCGGACCGCCACGCCGTAACGATCCAGGATCTGGGCCACATCGTGGGCGTGGGCCCCCTCGACCGTGAAGGTCATGATGGCGCCCTTGCCCGGTGCCTCGCC
>JANPAO010000062.1:0-2182 GCA_031429955.1 Phenylobacterium sp.
CGACCCCAACGCCCTGGCCAACTATAGCCTGCACATGCGGATGGTGGATGTCCTGACCGACCATGGCCGACGTGCCAAGTCGGCCTTGCACGCCGGCGAGTTGACCTTGAAGTTCGCAAGTCCAGAGCATCTGCGGTTTCATATCGCTGAGGCCGTCCGGGTGGCCGGGGTTCGGCGCGTCGGCCACGGGGTCGACCTGCCCATGGAGACGGGGGCCGAGGCCCTGGCTGCGGAGATGGCCGACAAGGGGATCCTGGTGGAGGTCAACCTGACGTCCAATGCGGCGATCCTGGAGGTGTCAGGCCGGGACCATCCCTATGCCTGGCTTCGGCAGCGGGGCGTACCGGTCAGTCTCTCCACCGATGATGCTGGCATCCTGAAAATCGACCTGTCCCATGAGTATGCCCGTGCGGCGAACGAGGGCGCGACCTACGCCGATCTCAAGGCCTCGGCTCGAAACGCCATCGCCTTTTCCTTCCTGGCGGGGGAGGGGCTGTGGTCTGATCCTGGTGCCTATCGCCGTCCGGCCAAGGCCTGCGCAGGGCAGGTGGGGGCCGTCGCACCAAAGCCCGGCCCTTGCGCCGATCTGGTTGCCAGCAGCGACAAGGCCCGCGAACAATGGCGTCACGAGGCGCTTCTGGCCCGCTTCGAAGCCACGCAAAGATGACCTGGCTGTCATGACCGCGAATTAAGCTGTGTCCCGCCTGGCCTCGGCCTAACCTCTCCTCAAGAACGACCTTCAGATGGAGCAGGACACAATGCGTTTCCTCACAGTTTTCGCCACCGCCTCCCTCGTAGCCTTGACGTCTGGCCTAGCCCATGCCGCAAGTGTCGAGGTCAGGGACGCGGTCGCGCGGGTGGTGGTGGTGCCAGAGACCCGCAGCGACGTGAAGGTCGAGGTCCTCACCCGCAACCCGAGCCTACCAATCCAGGTACGCACGGACGGCGACCGAACCATCATAGACGGCGACCTCAATCACAAGATCCGAAGCTGCAATGGGGTCGGGGACCGGGTGCAGGTCCATGTGTCTGGAACCGGCGACATCGCCTATGGCGACATGCCCCAATTGCTGATCCGCGTGCCCAGGGATGCCAAGGTCAGCGCAGGAGGCGCTGTCTTCGGCGTGGTCGGACGCAGCGCAAGCCTGGATCTGGCCAGCGCCGGATGCGGTGATTGGACCGTGGGCAATGTGGATGGGAAGATGGGCCTGAGCGTGGCCGGGTCTGGCGACATCAGGGCCGGAAAATCTGGCGGCGCCATGATCCGGATCGCAGGATCTGGCGATGTGATCACGCGGCCGGTGTCGGGACCACTTGAGGTCAGCGTTGCGGGCTCGGGCGATGTGACGACGGGTGCCGTCACAGGCCCGCTTGTGGTCAAGGTCGCCGGGTCAGGCGATGTCCGCATCGCCGGCGGCACGGTGAGCACCGCCACGGTCTCGGTGGCCGGGTCTGGGAATGTTGACTTTGATGGGACCGCCGGCAGCCTCACCGCCAAGATCGCAGGATCTGGCGACGTCAATGTGCGCGCGGTCACCGGCCAGGTTTCCAAGGCCATCGTGGGATCAGGCAGCGTTAACATCGGCTGAGCTGAAACTTCCAGGAATGAGGCCGCCACTGGCCTTGACGAGGCCGAGTCGCGCACGTATAGACGCGCCTCCTGTTGGATCGGCTGTGCGCTTCGAAGTGATTTGGAGCGCAGACGCGGTTCGCGGAACGACCCGAGCCTTTGAGAAATCGAGGACTTGGGTGGGGCCCTCGCGTAGATATTCGCGTGGGTCTATCTCGTTTTTAGCGGACTTACGCGTACGGACTTCTCTCTCGAGAGCGGTCTGGGTTGGTCTTTGAAATGGTCAAAGTCACGCGGACGGACCTTCGTCTGTAGGGGAAATTGAAGAGCGATATGGATCGTCAGAACATCCGCATTCGGCTCAAGGCCTTCGATCACCGCGTGCTGGATCATTCCACGCGCGAGATCGTAAACACGGCCAAGCGCACCGGCGCGACCGTACGGGGGCCAATCCCCCTGCCGACGCACATCGAAAAATTCACCGTCAACCGTTCGCCGCACATCGACAAGAAGTCGCGCGAGCAGTTCGAAATCCGCACGCACAAGCGCGTGCTCGATATCGTCGACCCCACCCCGCAGACTGTGGACGCGCTGATGAAGCTCGACCTGTCG
>JANPAO010000063.1:0-2725 GCA_031429955.1 Phenylobacterium sp.
AGCCGTCGCGGTGGTTTGCTCGCCGCGGTCTGCAGCGCGGGCCTCATCATTGGACTCACCGCCGGGTCGGCTGCCGCCGAGACCCTGGCCGATGCCATAGCCCTGGCCTACGATTCCAATCCGACCCTGCAGGCCCAGCGCGCCTCCCAGCGCGCCCTGGACGAAACCTATGTCCAGGCTCGCTCAGGTTACCGGCCTTCGCTCACCGCCTCTGCCTCTGGCACCTATAGCGAGAGCCGCACGCCCAAGGCGGTGTCGGCTGCGGGGATCCAGGAAAGCAATTCCGCCACCGCCAGCCTGTCCCTAAGCCAGCTCCTCTATACCGGCGGACGCGTGGGCGCTGCGGTGTCGGCGGCAGAGGCCGAGGTGTTGACCGGCCGGGAAAACCTGCGCCGGGTTGAGGCCCAGGTCATGGGCAATGTCATCGTGGCCTATGTGGGCACCCGCCGAGACCAGGAAGCCCTGCGTATCCGCCAGGAAAACGTCAAGGTCCTGGAGCGCCAGCTTGAGGAATCCAAGGCCCGCTTCGATGTCGGCGAGATCACCCGCACCGACGTGGCCCAGTCAGAATCCCGCCTGGCCTCCGCCCGATCCCTGCTTCAATCGGCCCAGGCTCAACTGGACATCAGCCGTGCCAACTATGTGGCCGTGGTTGGTCAGAGCCCCAGCAATCTGGAGCCCGAGCCCTCGATGGCCAGCCTGCTGCCGGCCACCATCGACCAAGCCTATGAGGCGGCCCAGGTGGACAATCCGCAGATTCGGGCGGCGCAATATACCGAACAGGCCAGTAAGGCCCGCGTGTCTGGTGCCCGCGCCGAGCGGATGCCCAGCCTCTCCCTGACGGCCCGGCTCGGTCAGTCGGGGGTCGCTAACCCGCTCGACACCGATCTTTTCTCCCGCAGCGTGACGGCCGGGGCCACCCTGACCGTGCCGCTGTTTTCCGGCGGCCTGACCAATTCCCGGGTTCGTCAATCGCTCGAGCGCAACACGGTTGATCGCATCGGCGTCGAGAGCGCGCGGCGCTCCGTGCTGCAGGGCCTGACCCAGTCCTGGAGCCAGCTTAGCGCGGCCCGGGCCAATATCGGCTCCACCGACACCCAGGTTCGCGCAGCCAGAATTGCCGCCGAGGGTACCCGCCAGGAGCAGCAGGTGGGCCTGCGAACCACTCTGGATGTCCTGAACGCCGAACAGGAACTGCGCGCCGCCGAACTGGCCCAGATCAGTGCCCGCCATGACGAATATGTGGCCTCAGCGGGGGTCCTCAGTCAGATGGGTCGGCTGGAGGCCGTCAACCTGGTGCCCACCGCCGCGCGCTACGACCCCAAGACCAATTTCGGCAAGCTGCGCTTTGCCTGGGGCTGGGTGCCCTGGGAGGAGCCCATCGCCCTGGTTGATTCGGTTTTGACCCCGAAGCCCAAGCCAATGCCCCGGATTGAGGTCGCACCCTCCCCGAAATAGGGAGGGGCAGGGCGCGTGATCGGGCTTTCGGCGGCAAAACTGCGGTGGCAGAGCTTGCGGAAATTGCAGGATCGCCCGGTCGCGCCTAGGCTACCCGGAATGGATTCTCACTTCGCTCCAGCGACGGCTCAAAATGTCTGACCAGACCACGCAAGAACCGACCATGGAGGAGATCCTCGCCTCCATCCGCCGCATCATTTCGGAAGATGACGCCCCGGCTGAGGCCGCGCCGGCCGAGGAGCCTGTGGCCGAGGAGCTGGCGGTTGCCGAACTCCCAGCCCTTCCCGAGGACGAGCCCCTGGTGGAGGACGAGGATGATGGCGTTCTGGAGCTGACCGAGAAGGTCGACTCGATGGGCGATCTCGACGTCTATACCTCCGTGGCCCCCGAACCCGCGCCCTTGGCCGAGGTGGCCTATGCCCCGCCGCCGGAACCCTTGTCCTATGCCGAGCCGGAGCCTGTGGCCCCCAGTTCGAGCCTGGTGGGCGACCCGGCGGCGGCAGCGGCGGCAGCAGCCTTCGGGGCCCTGTCGTCTCAGGTCATGATGCCCCGGGATGGCCGCACCCTCGAAGATGTGGTGCGGGAGCTGTTGCGGCCGCTACTGAAGCAGTGGTTGGACGATAACCTGCCGCGCATCGTCCAGGACACCGTCCAGTCCGAGGTCGAGCGCATCGCCCGCGGCGGTCGAGTAGGCTGACACCCCGCACTCGCCGCATCCCACACTCTGTGGGGAGCATGGATTTCGAGCCCGTAGCCTGCTCCTGAGCCGAATCGCCCCTGTCTGTGCTTTCGCCGCGCAGGGTGGGCGTATATGCACCGCCTCAGCATGCTTGAAAAAACCTTCGATCCGAAATCCGCCGAACCCCGCCTCTATGCGGCGTGGGAGAACGCTGGCGCGTTCGCGCCCACCTCCGACCCGGCGGCCGAGCCCTTCTCCATCGTGATCCCGCCCCCCAATGTGACGGGGTCGCTGCACATCGGCCATGCCCTGAACAACACCCTGCAGGATGTCCTGATCCGGTTTGAGCGCATGCGGGGCAAGGCCGCGCTGTGGCTGCCGGGAACCGACCACGCCGGCATTGCCACCCAGATGGTGGTGGAGCGCCAACTGGCCGCTGCCGGAAACCAGGGCCGCCGCGACATGGGCCGCGATGCCTTCATCGCCAAGGTCTGGGAATGGAAGGCCGAGAGCGGCGGAACCATCACCAATCAGCTCCGGCGCCTGGGCGCCTCCTGCGACTGGAGTCGCGAACGGTTTACCCTCGAT
>JANPAO010000064.1:0-5136 GCA_031429955.1 Phenylobacterium sp.
CCTTGGGCCGACAGGGCCTCGGCGGCCAGCAGGGCGCGGCGGGCATCTGCCATCAAGGCACCGGGATTGACGGCTTCTGCGGTCGCCGCAGGGCAGGCGCTAGGACCGAGCGCCGAGACATAGCCCACCAGTCCGCTAAGCACGGCGGTCGGGGGCTCCGGGCCGTCGAACTCCTCGGTGATCAGGCCGTGGATGAAGGGGCTCAGGGTGGCGGTGGCCTGGGGGATCTTCAAGGAGCCCTTGGGGCCGCTCAGGTCGGGAATGGGGCGGGGATCAGCGAGGCCGTCGCCGCGATGGGTGCTGAACAGCGATGACGTGACATCGGCGGTGCCTGGCGCTCCGGAAACCCCTGGAAACACGAAGTCGGGACTGTTGCGGCCCGCCCGATGGCAGCTTTCGCAGGAGAGGCCGGCGCGGGCTGCCTGGCCCCCCAGGACCGTGGGGGTTCGAAAGGCGGCGCGACCGATCTCGATGCTCAGGCGGGTCTGAGGATTGGCCGGCAGGGCCAGGCACTCTGTCGGTGTTCGCGTCAGAGCGGCAACAGCGTCGGCCTCTGGCGATAGCCAGAGTTGGGCGCGGAGCGGCGGGCGGGCGTCACCGGCAAGAGCCAGGCCGGCGACCAGGACCCCGCCAGTGGCTAGGGCTGCCGTCCAGCGTCGACCCAACGGCGCAACTCCTCGGCCTCGGCGCAGCCATAGGCGCAGATGGCGTCCAGCCTGGCCAGCATGGCCCGCGCCCCCGCCAGGTCGCCGCGTTCCACCTTCAGCTCGCCATAGTACTCCGTCGCCCCGCGGTGTTCGGGGGCGATGGCCAGGGCCTGTTGGTAATAGCCCTCGGCCCGATCAAACTGCCCCTTCTTGCGCCAGGTGTAGCCTTGATAGGTCAGGATATCGGGGTGGGGGCCCAGGGCGTCCCGGGCCGAGTCCAGGGCGGTGAGCGCCTCGTCATAGCGGGCCTCATTGATAAGGCTGACGGCGGTGACATAGGCCCGGTCACCGGCGGCCGGACCGGCAAACAGCAGGGACCCCGAGGCTGCCACAGGCGTGCCGGCAATGGCAGCGGAAACCGCACTGACCGCAGCGGCTAGCGAACTCGCCTCGCCGCAGGTGCCGCAGGCCTTGGACCGGGCCGTCAGCCAGTCAAGTTCACTCTGTGCCTTGGGATCCTTCAGCCCGGCCAGGGCCAGACCAAGGCCCTTGTGGCCGTCGATATTGTCGGGCTCGAGTTTGACGGCTCGCTCATAGGCGCGCTTGGCACCCTTGAGGTCAGCCTGGCCGTCATTGGCAGCCCCCATCATCCGCCAGGCCTCGGCATTGCGTGGCACCGCGCTCACCACGCGCTGCAGGGCGCGTTCGGCACCGCGGTAGTCCTTGGCGTTAAGGGCGATGATGGCCTTGGCGTATTCTGCGGCGGGGTCATAGGTGGGTTCAGACATGCTGGGCATCTCGCCGCCACCCCCGCCACCGCCGCCCGCCGCCCCGGCCCCGCCGGCTAGGCCAAGCCCGATGAGGGTTCCCAGGATCAAAGCTCTGTGCAAATGGATCTTCATCGCAATCGCTCCCGATGGTTGTTTTGATCCTGACATGAATTTCCCCAGCCGTCAGCGGGCTCGCACGCAATTTGGGATGGCCCGCCCCAGGGGTCGTCTGCGAGGCTTGGCTTGACACCGTCAGCCTTGGAACAGGTCGCCCTGTCCCTGCGCGGGGCCACCAAGGTGGTCCAGTGGGGCGGCAGCGAGGTCTATAAGGTCGGCGGCAAGATCTTCGCCATCGCCGGCCTCGCCGGCGGCCTGATGTTCAAGGTGACGGACCTGGCCTTTGTGGTGATGACCGAGAGCGGCATGGCCAAGCCCGCACCCTATCTCGCCAGGGCCAAGTGGGTCTCGTTTGATGAGCTGGCCTCTCTGGACGAGGCGGAGGTGGCAGACTGGCTGGCCACCGCACACGGCCTGATCGCGGCCAAGCTGACCCGGGCCCAGAGGCGCGAGCTCGGCCTTTGACCCCCTTCAGTCCTCGGTGATCAGGGTGTGCTTGTTGGTGTCGCGCAGGGTCAGGGCCACCAGGAAGGCCAGCCCCATCACCGTGGCGACATAGACATAGAAGCCGCTCTCCATCCCCTCCTTCTTGAACCAGAGGGCGACATACTCCGCCGTGCCGCCAAAGATGGCGTTGGCGGTGGCATAGGGCAGGGCCACCCCCAGGGCACGGACATGGGCCGGGAACAACTCGGCCTTCAACACGGCATTGACCGCCGTATAGCCCGACAGGATGAGCACCAGGGCGCACATCAGGCCAAAGGCCATGCCGGCGTCTCGCGTCTCGGCGATCTGGGTGAACAGGGGATAGGTGAAGATGGCCTCCAGCAGGAAGGCGATTGCCAGGGTGGTCTTGCGCCCGACGACGTCGGACAAGGCCCCGAAGGCTGGCTGGGCGAACATATAGACCACCAGGGCACCGGCGGTGATCGCGGTGGCGGCGTCCTTGGTGAAGCCTGAGGTATTGACCAGGAACTTCTGCATGTAGGTCGTATAGGCATAGAAGGCCAAGGACCCTGCGGAAGTCAGGGCGAAGATGGTGGCCGTCTCCTTGGGGAACTTTATAAACAGCAACATGGTGCGGGACCGCTCGGCCCCCTCTGCCTGGGACGCCAGGTAGGACTGGCTCTCCTCAAGACCGGTGCGGATCCAAAACACCACGACAGCCAATACGCCACCGATGGCAAAGGGAATGCGCCAGCCCCAGGCCTCCAGGTCCTCCTTGGTCATCACGTTCTGCAGCAGGATCAGCACGCCAAGGGCGGTGAGCTGTCCCAAGATGAGGGTGACGAACAGGAAGCTGGACCAAAAGCCCCGCCGCTGTTTGCCAGACATCTCCGACATGTAGGTGGCGCTGGCCCCATACTCGCCCCCCAGAGACAGGCCCTGGACCAGGCGTGCCAGCACCAGGGCCACCGGGGCAGCCGCACCTATCATGTTGTAGTCGGGGATGATGGCGATAGCGAAGGAGCCCGCGCACATCATAGAAACCGAGACCGTCAGGGCTGCCTTGCGCCCGGCGCGGTCGGCATAGAGCCCCATGAACCAGGCCCCGATCGGTCGGGCCAGGAAACCCACCGCGAACACCGCGGCCGCCTGCAGCAGTTGGGCGGTCTCATCGCCCTTGGGGAAGAAATGCTTGGCGAAATAGAGGCTGAAGGACGAGTAGACGAACCAGTCGTACCATTCGACGAAATTGCCCGCCGAACCACCGAAGATCGCCTTGGCGCGCGCCATGGGCGTCAGGCCAGGTTTCGTTGCCTCGGGCGGGAGTTCTCCGCCGCTTTCCGTGACCGTCATGCATTCCCCGCTGGCTTTGCGGGATGCTAGCGAGTCTTGGCCCAGTCGCGAAGGTGCCTCGGCCGGCTACGGCCCGGAAAACGGTGAGGTGGATGCTAGTCCACCATATCGGCGCTGTGCAGATGGGCGTCGGCAGCCTTGACGCCCATGGCGTAGAGCACCCCGATGAAGGCCCCCTTCACGCGCGGCAGCAGGGCCAGGGTCGCCAGGGCCAGGGGTATCAGGGTTGCTGGCACCATGATCGCGGCCGGGGCCTCCCAGACGATCGGGAAGAACAGCAACGGGGCCACCAGCAGGTGCCCTACGATCAGGATGGTGAAATAGGCCGGCCCGTCATCGGCGGGGTACTGCGCCAGATCATGGCCGCAGACCTGACAATTGGCCTCCACCTTCAGATAGGCCCGAAAGAGTCGCCCCTGGTTGCAGTTTGGGCAGTGGCCCAGCAGGCCCCGAGTCATGGCTTGGATCACGGTGGGGCGCATGGCGGGTACAAACTCCGAGGGGCCGAGGGGCTGCTATTTCTTGGCGTCTGTCGCCGCACCGGTTACCACCCGGCCAGCGGCTTGGACATCGCGTCCGGCACCGGCAATGGTATTGCAGGCCACCATCATAAAGCTGGTGGTGGCGAGCGCCAAGATCAAGGTCTTACGCATCGGACTTGTTCCTTCCAAGAGTGGCTCCAGTCTATCGCGGCCTGATGACCATTTCCAGGCCCGGGCCTAATCGGCGTCCATCTTGAGGGCGGCGATGAAGGCCTCCTGCGGGATCTCCACCTTGCCGAACTGTCGCATGCGCTTCTTGCCGGCCTTCTGCTTGTCGAGAAGCTTGCGCTTGCGGCTCATGTCGCCGCCGTAGCACTTGGCGGTTACGTCCTTGCGCAGGGCCCGCACGGTCTCGCGCGCGATGATCCGGCCGCCAATGGCCGCCTGGATTGGGATCTGGAACATGTGGGGACTGATGAGATCCTTCATCTTCTCCACCATGCCACGACCTCGGGCCTCGGCACGGTCGGCATGCACTAGCATGGACAGGGCATCGACGGGCTCGGAGTTCACCAGGATCGACATCTTCACCAGGTTGCCGACCCGGTAGTTCTCAATGGCGTAGTCGAAGGAGGCATAGCCCTTGGAGACGCTCTTCAGCCGGTCGTAGAAATCAAACACCACCTCGTTCAGGGGCAGATCATAGACCACCAGGGCGCGGGACCCGACATAGCTGAGCTCCCGCTGCTCGCCGCGACGGTCCTGGCAGAGCTTGATCACCGAGCCGAGATACTCGTCGGGCGTCAGGATCGTGGCCTTGATCCAGGGTTCGGCGATGGAGGCGATCTTCACCGGATCGGGCAGGTCAGCGGGGTTGTGTAGTTCCATCTCCGATCCATCGTTCAGGCCGATCTTGTAGACCACGGACGGCGCAGTCGCGATCAGGTCGAGGTCGAACTCACGGGACAGGCGCTCCTGGATGATCTCCAGATGCAGCAGACCCAGGAACCCGCAACGGAAGCCGAAGCCCAGGGCCGCGCTGGTTTCCATCTCATAGGTGAAGGAGGCGTCGTTCAGGCGCAGGCGGCCGATGGCAGCGCGCAAGTCTACGAAGTCGGCGGCGTCCACCGGAAACAGGCCGCAGAACACCACCGACTGGGCGACCCGGAAGCCCGGCAGAGGCGTGGTGGTCTGGCGCTTCTCGTCGGTGATGGTGTCACCGACGGCGGCGTCGGCCACCTGCTTGATCTGGGCGGTGATATAGCCGATCTCGCCCGGACCCAGCTCGGCGACCTCGGTCTGCTTGGGCTTGAAGACGCC
>JANPAO010000065.1:0-3984 GCA_031429955.1 Phenylobacterium sp.
AACACCTCGGTCAGATACATCTTGGCGACCCTGCGGGCGGTCTCCTGGGTGTTGTGATCGCTCTCGGTGTCGATCACCAGGCTCTCCAGCACGCCCTTGAACTTGCCCTCCACCTCGGTCAGCAGCGCCTCCAGTTCTCCCGGCTCCAGGAAGGCAGCGATGTTGTCATTGGCGTGGAACCGCTTCTTGGATTTCTTGAGCCGGGCGCGGATCCTCGCCGAGACGGGCTGGATCTCATCGGCCTGTGGAGGGGTCTCGCTCACCGGAACTCCGTTCTTGAACGCGCGCGCGGCCCAGGCCGCCATTGGATACGCAGGCCAGGGCGATCCAGATGCAAGGATATACCGACGGTCGTCATACCCATCAGGCGTGCCTGCCGTCACCCAATGGCCCGTCAGACCCGGACTCTACGCCAGCAGAAACCCCTCTACCGCCGCCATGAAGGCGTCGAGCTGGTCGTGGTGAACCCAGTGGCCGGCCCCTTCAAAATTCACCAGCCGGGCGTTCTGGAAGTGGGTGATGCGGCCGTCGGCCACGGGGTCTGAGGCCCAGGATTCCAGGCCACGGACCAACAGCACCGGCGCGGTGATCTGTGCCCACAGCCGGTGCTGGTCGCCGTGGGACAGACCGCCGACCCCGCCGCCCCAGCGGGCATGGTTGTCGAACTTCCAGGAGTAGGAGCCGTCCTCGTTCTGGTGGGCCCCATAGATGGTCAGGTGTCGCGCTTGGGCTGCCGACAGGTGCGGATTCTCCTGGGCCATCCGGGCTACGGCATCCTCCAGGCTGGCATAGCGGCGCGGTGCGCGGCCGGAGTTCTCCCGCCGGTCAGTGATCCAGCCCCGCAGGCGTTCCTCCACCGGCCGCTCGGCCTGCTTGGCCATCACGGCAGGGGAGGGGCCCAGGCCCTCGATCGCGACGATCTTGGACACTTGGTCAGGAAAGGCTCCGCAATAGTTTAGCGCAACTCCGGCCCCCAGGGAGTGGGCGATGATGGTCACCGGGGCAAAGCCCTTTTGGTGCACGATCTGGGCCAGGTCATAGATGTAGGCGGCCATGTCATAGCCGCCGCCGACGGCCCAGCCGCTGTCGCCATGTCCCCGCAGGTCCGGCGCAATCACGTGGTATCGATCCCTGAGCCGCTGAGCCACCCAGTCCCAATTGCGGCAGTGGTCACGCCCACCATGCACCAGCACCAGGGGCGGCGCCCCCTCATTGCCCCAGTCGACATAGTGCAGCCGCAGACGCTGCGAGAAATAGAAATGGGATGTGGGGCCTTCCATGGCGGTCTCCGTAACAGCGTGCCGAGGCTTAGCACCGCGCCGAGGTCCCCCGCCACCACCGATCGGGTTGTGGATCTCGGCACGATCGCCGACACTGGCATCAGCCAGTTTCCGTCAAACCCAGGAACGACATGACACGCCACCTCCCTATGGAATACGGCGACGCTGTATAAGGTAGATCGTCGCCAGCGCCGCCCCGCGCGGGCCAATGAGGCCCAAACCGGAAGCGTTCACCTAAGACGGATTCATCCAGTTTCGCCGTAGTCCCGATCAGACGGGCTCCGGAGCGCGCTCGGGATACAGCCTAAACCCGAGGGCTCCAGCCACCTTCAAGACAGTGCTAAACTCCGGGTGCCCATCGGCGCTGAGCGCCTTGTAAAGCGCCTGACGCGATAACCCGGTCTCTTCCGCCAGTTGTGACATCCCCTTGGCGCGGGCAACGACCCCCAGCGCATGGGTGATGAAGGACGGATCGCTGGATTCGAATGCGTCCTCCAGGAACGCGTCGATAGCCTCGGGCGTGTCTAGAAACGCCGCTGCGTCAAAGCGGCTCGTCTTCAAGGGCATAGGATCAAGTCTCCAATTCCCGAGCCATTTCCTTGGCTCGTTTAATATCCTGATCCTGCGATGACTTGTCGCCACCGCAGAGCACGATGACGAGGACTTCACCTTCGCTGCACGACGTAGGTCCGATAGCCCGGTCCATAGTGGGTCCGCAGTTCGGAGACGCCTTCGCCGACCGGCTCGGCATCGCCGAAGTTTCCAAGTTCGAGCCGCGTGAGGCGAGCCGCGATCTTGGCTGCCGCCCTGCGATCACGCAGCTTCTCAAGCCAATCCCTAAATACTTCGGTCTGGCGGACCTCGATCATTCGTCAACTATAGGCGACAAAAAGTCGTTCCTGTCAAATAAATGTCTCTTATGGGCGACGACGTCCGGAATTGCGGTGACATCGCGCAATTGAGGTAGGCCCATCCAAGCCTTGGAATACGAAGTCGGTGCGGACATTTGGGCCGGTGCCCCAGGTGGGCCGACGCCGAGGTGGCCCATGCAGATCTGCATTGGCGGCACCCATCACTGGCGGCGGCACAGATGCGGCCTATGCCGCGCTCTCTGGTAGACCGGTGATCGAGAGCCTGGGCCTGCCTGGGTTTGGGTATCACTCCACCAGCGCCGAGTACGTCTACCTCGACGCCATAGCGCCGCGCCTCTACCTCACCAGCAAGATGATCATGGAACTGGGGCGGTAGAGGCTGCGCCCCGTCCTAACTTCCCGGCATCGTCACCGGTGCCATGCGGCTGCGGATCATCTGGATCTGGCCGCGCTCCTCCAGTTCCAGGGCCGCCTCGAAGCTCATCCCCTCCAGGGTGGCGTCGAAGGTGCGTTTGGAGATCCGCAGGGCGTCTGGACCGGCCTTCAGCATGGCCTGGGCCAGGCGGTCGCCCTCGGCGGTTAGGGCCTCGTCGGGGATGACCTTGGAGACCAGGCCGGTGCGCCAGGCTTCCTCGGCGCTCATCGGTTCGCCGGTCAGCAGCATCTCCCGGGTCCGGGATATCCCCACGGTCCGCTGCAGGCGCCAGCTCACCGCCAGTTCCGATCCTGACAACCCGATCTTGATGAAGGCCGGATGGAAGGCCGCACTGGCACCGGCCACGATGACATCGCAGGCCAGGGCTATGGCCAGGCCGCCGCCGGCCGCAGCTCCGTGCACCAGGGCGATGATCGGCTGGGGGCAGGCGCGCATGGCCTTCAGGGTGTCGCGCAGCATCCAGTCGCCATTGGGGCCATCGCGGAGGGCGTCTGGCTGGCCACCGGCCTTCAGATCCGCCCCGGAGGAAAAGGCCCGCCCTGCCCCAGCCAGCACAATCACCCGCGCGCCCTTGTCCCGCCGCCTGGCCTCGAAATAGGCTAGCAGGGCCTCCGACAGCGGCTGGTTTAGGGCGTTCAGCCGTTCGGGCCGGTTTAACGTCACCCAGTCAGCCTCACCGCGCCGCTCCACCACCAGAACCTCTTGATCGGCCACGCCTGTCTCCTTCAATTCACCGGGCTCCCCCGAGGGACCCTCGCCAGGGTGCGACTGTCGCGGGAGTCACGGCGGAAGTCACGAGGCCCGCGCGCCGCCGAGCCCTGGTTGACACGCCGGCCCCCACGCGGGAAGCATCGGTGGCCTCCGAAGGTGAACCACGCCCATGATCCTCGCCCTCCTCGTCGTCGCGGCTGCACCCCTGGTCCTCGATCTGTCCTGTCCCGGCCAGTATGAGTATCTCGAGGCCACCACCGGCTACGCCAACGCCACCGACGCCAATGGCAACTGGAGCTCAAACCCGGTGATTGTCACCAAGCCGGTAACGCGGCCCGGTGTTGCGACCCTGAAGGTCCAAGGCCCGACCGCCGAAATTGCCTTTCCCGATGGCCAGGTCCACGACCTGAAGAACCTCTCCACTGATGACCTACAGGTGCGGGCTAACTACAAACGCCCAGGCTTCCGCGCCCGCCAGGTGGTGCTTGACCGCGCCACCGGCGAGCTGAGCGTGAAGAGCGGTTCGAAAGTCACCTTCGCGGGCACCTGCTCGCAATAGGTCACCTTAGGTCGGTGGGCGAAGGGCAGCTTTCCCAGGGTGGGCCTGCCCCCACTTCCCCTCTCGCCCCACCGCCCCCATAGTCCCCGCCAACACACCGTCTGGGGAGGCTGGCACATGTTGCGC
>JANPAO010000066.1:0-3647 GCA_031429955.1 Phenylobacterium sp.
GGCGACCCTGGCTGCCGTGGCGCCTGAAGAAGTTCTGGAAATCGAGGGTTGGCTCCTGGGCCTCGATCCGGGCTCCATCCGTCGCGCCGCCAGTGCGGTACCTCTAAGGCACAGCCTCCCTGCCGATCTGGCCATCCTGGATCGCATCGAAGCGACCTATGGCGCACGAGGTCTGCGGCCAGCCTTCCGGGTCGCCGATACCCAAGGCCTGGAAGGCGTTTGCGCAGAGCTGACCCGCCGGGGCTACGCCTCTCAGCAGCCAACCTTGGTCATGACCGCGACCCTCAGCAACGTTGTAGAAGTCACCGATCTCATGCCCGCCGAGGTGGCACAGAGCCCCGACCCGGCCTGGGCCGCCGTCTTCCTTGGCGAGGGGTTCGACCCTGAGGACGGGGCCTATAGGGTCAAGGCGCTCAGCCGATCGGCTGGTGCCGGCTTTGGCAGTGTTCGCGATGGGGACCAGACCGTGGCCGTGGGCTGTGGGTCGTTTGGCCATGGATGGGCGAGCTTCCATGGCATGCGCACGGCACTTCATCGTCGTGGAGAGGGCTTGGCGGGACGCGTCCTTGCTGGCTTGGCCCATGCGGCCAAGGGCAAGGGCCTGGATCAGGCGTTCCTCCAGGTGGAGGAGGCCAATCTGTCGGCGCGAGCGCTTTATAGGCGCGCCGGGTTTCAACCAGCCTGGCGCTACGAGTACTGGAGCCAGCCGTGAGGGGCTGGAGCCCAGCCAGATACTAACCGTCAATCAGGGTCCTGGCCCGCTGAAACACAGCCTCAAACATCTCCGTCGTCAGTCGCCCTGTGTTCGTATTCAGGCGCGAGCAGTGATAGCTGTTGAGGATCGTGTAGGGGCCGGCTTCGAACTCGGTTCCGTGGCCCGGCGGGCCCGCCGAGGCCTTAAGTCCGATGGCTTTCAACACGTTGCGCCGTGACACATCCCCCAGGGTGATGATCACCTTCAGCCGGGGCAGGGCCTTAAGGCGGGCGCTGAGGAAAGGGCGGCAGGTGGTCTCTTCGCGGGTCTCAGGCTTGTTGCCAGGCGGGGCGCAGCGAACCGCGTTGCTGATCATGCAGTCCACCAGTTCAAGGCCGTCGTCGGGCCGGGCCTGATAGACGCCACGCGCAAATCCGGTCTTCAACAGCGTTTCGTAGAGCATGACCCCGGCACCGTCCCCGGTGAAGGGTCGCCCCGTGCGATTGGCCCCGGTGCGCCCAGGTGCCAGTCCGGCCACCAGGAGGCGGGCGTCGGCACCGCCGAAGGAGGGTGCGGGTCCGTTCCACCAGTCGGGATGCTCGGCCTGATTGACCGCGCGATAGGCCACCAGACGCGGGCAGAGGGGACAGTCGCGCGGCGGTTCGGCCACCGACACCGGCGTCAAACCTCGGCGTCCGCCTCACGGTCTGATCCCGTGCGGCTCTCTTGGATGAATCTCGGCAGGCGAGACGGACGACCGATGACATCGGCCAGATCCGACAGATCGATGAAGTTGTCGGCCTGGCGGCGCAGATCATCGCTGGCCATGGGGGGCTGTGACTTGACCGTCGAGACCACGGTGACCCGGGCCCCCTTGCGTTGGACCGCCTCCACCAGGCAGCGGAAGTCACCGTCGCCGGAAAACAACAGCAGGTGGTCGGCGTGGGCCGCCATTTCCAGCATGTCCACGGCGATCTCGACATCCATGTCACCGCGCCACCGCTTGCGACCCTGGGCGTCGGTGTATTCCCGCGCCGCCTTGGTCACGAGCCGGAAGCCGTTATAGTCCAACCAGTCCACCAGGGGGCGGATCGGGGAGTACTCCTGGTCTTCCACCAGGGCGGTATAGTAGTAGGCGCGCACCAGGATGCCGCGCGTGCGGAACTCTTCCAGGAGCTTGCGATAGTCGATATCGAAGCCAAGCCCCTTGGCGGCCGAGTACAGGTTCGCGCCGTCAATAAAGAGCGCCAGCCTGTCCGTGGGGTAAAATGTCATTGGGATCGGAAATCCAAAAAGGGGGCAGGGGGCGCATGGACCTGGACGGGGCCATTGTTATCGCGCTTGGCGGTAACATGGCCGGGGATTTTGGGTCGTCCGAAGCTCTTCTGGAGTCGGCGCTCACTCATTTCGCCCAGGCGGGATTGCCTGTTGTCTGTCGGTCCTCCTGGTGGAGCTCTGCCGCCTGGCCGGACGCAACCGCCAACGAGTATCGCAACGGCGTCGCGCTTGTCGAGACGAAGCTGACCGCCTTGGAAATTCTGCAGGGTCTTTTTTCCATTGAGGCCCTGTTTGGGCGACGGCGGACGGAACGAAACGCACCCCGGACCCTGGACCTGGACCTGATTGCCCACGGCCGCATCCTGCTGTCGTCCCCGGACCTGATCCTTCCGCACCCCAGGGCCGCCGAGCGGTTGTTCGTGATGGGCCCCCTGGCCGAAATTGCCCCCAACTGGCGTCACCCGACCCTCCAAATGACGGCGTCAGCCTTGGCGCAGCGGGCCAAGGTTGGCGCCGATGCACGTCCCGTTTCCCGACAGACCGACGCGCGCAGGCCTTGAGGGCCTTATGCGGCGTTGCACAATGATGCCGATCCCTCTATTTTGATCGGTTCTACTCCCGTCTTGAGGATTCCATGGCCCGCGTCACCGTCGAAGATTGCATCGAACGAGTTCCGAACCGCTTCAGCCTCGTGCTGCTGGCGGCGCATCGGGCCCGCGCCATTTCGGCTGGCTCGGCCATCCTGGTGGATCGCGACAATGACAAGAACCCCGTCGTCTCCCTGCGGGAAATAGCCGATGACGCGGTGGATGCCGAGGAACTGCGCGAGACCCTGATCAGCACCCTCCAGCGGGTTGATGAGCGCACCGAAGCCGAGGAAGAGGCCGAGACCCTGGCCCTGTTGTCGGATCCGACCCACATGCAGATGAGCGAGCTTGAACTGGTTCGCGCCCTGCAGAGCGACCGCGATGGTGGTCAGGAGGAGCGGTACTGAGCCCGGAAGGCACAGACCCTCTTCGACTAGCGGCGGCGTCTGACCCCGCCACCGATCCCAAGACTGCGTCCCCGAGTTCATCTCGGCCCCCGCGTATGCTTCGCCAATATGAGCTGATCGAGAAGGTCTGCTCCTACGATCCAACCGCTGACGAGGCGATCCTCAACCGCGCTTATGTCTATGCGATGCGCATGCATGGGTCGCAGAAGCGCGCGTCCGGTGACCCCTATTTCGCCCACCCCATTGAGGTGGCCGGCATCCTCACCGACTACCGGCTGGACACCGCCACCATCGTCACGGCCCTGCTGCACGATGTGATCGAGGACACCCCGGTCAGCGCCCAGGACATCACCGACCTGTTTGGGTCGGAGATCAGCGAACTGGTGGAGGGTGTCACCAAGCTGACCAAGCTCGAGCTCAACAGCGAACACACCCAGCAGGCGGAGAACCTGCGCAAGTTCATCCTGGCCATCTCCAAGGACGTCCGCGTCCTGATGGTGAATCTGGCCGACCGTCTGCACAAAATGCGGACTATGCACTATATCAAGAGCCCAGCGAAGCGGGAGCGGATCGCCCGCGAAACCCTGGACATCTACGCCCCCCTGGCCCGCTCTATCGGGTGTCACCGGATCTGTTCGGAGCTGGAGGAACTGGCCTTTGAGCACCTCAATCCGGTGGCGC
>JANPAO010000067.1:0-8003 GCA_031429955.1 Phenylobacterium sp.
ACCGAGTGCCGCCTGACCAAGGCGGCCATGTCGATCCTGGCGGACCTGGACAAGGACACCGTCGACTTCAAGGACAACTACGACGGCTCAGAGCACGAGCCGGTGGTACTGCCCTCGCGCATCCCCAACCTGCTGGTGAACGGCGGCGGCGGCATCGCCGTCGGCATGGCCACCAATATCCCGCCGCACAACCTGGGGGAAATCGTCGACGCCTGCCTGGCCTATGTGGATGATCCCGAGATCGGCACCGACGCCCTGCTGGATATCGTGCCGGGCCCCGACTTCCCCACCGGCGGTGAGATCATCGGCCGCACCGGCGCCCGCACTGCCCTGATGACCGGGCGCGGCTCGGTGATCATGCGCGGCAAGGCTGCCATCGAAGAGGTCCGCAAGGACCGCGAAGCCATCATCATCACCGCCATTCCCTATCAGGTGAACAAGGCCTCCCTGGTGGAACGGATCGCCGAACTGGTGCGCGAGAAGCGCATCGAGGGGATCTCCGACCTGCGCGATGAAAGCGACCGCCAGGGCATGCGGGTAGTGGTGGAGCTCAAGCGTGACGCCTCGGCCGATGTGGTGCTGAACCAGCTCTACCGCTTCACGCCACTGCAAAGTTCGTTCGGCGTCAATATGCTGGCCCTGAACCGCGGTCGTCCCCAGCAGATGGGTCTGCGCGAGATGATCGTCGCCTTCATCGAGTTCCGTGAGGAAGTCGTTGTCCGCCGGGTGAAGTTCGAACTCTCCAAGGCCCGCGATCGCGGTCACGTCTTGGTGGGTCTGGCCGTCGCGGTGGCCAATATCGATGAGGTCATCCACATCATCCGCTCGTCCAAGGACCCGGCCGAGGCCCGAGAGCGCCTGACCGGCCGCAATTGGCCAGCGGGCGACATGATGCCCCTGGTGGACCTGATCGCTGATCCGCGCACCGTCCTGATCGAGGGCACCAGCATCAAGCTGACCGAGGAACAGGCCCGCGCCATCCTGGCCCTGACCCTGTCACGCCTGACGGGCCTTGGCCGCGACGAGATCTTCGGCGAGGCCAATGAACTGGCCGGCACCATCCAGGGCCACCTGACCCTGCTGTCCTCGCGCGAGCACATTATGGCCGTGGTCCGGCAGGAACTGGTGGAGGTTCGCACAGCCTTTGCTGTGCCCCGGCGCACCGAGATCGTCGACGGCGACGCTGACGTCGAGGACGAAGACCTCATCGCCCGCGAGGACATGGTGATCACGGTCACCCACGGCGGCTATGTGAAGCGGACCCCGCTGGTGACCTACCGGACCCAGCATCGCGGCGGCAAGGGTCGCTCGGGCATGTCCACCAAGGAAGAGGATGCCGTCACCCGGGTGTTCTCGGCCAATACCCATACCCCGATGCTGTTCTTCTCCTCGGGCGGCAAGGTCTATCAGCTCAAGGTCTGGCGGCTGCCGGTGGGCACACCCACCTCGCGCGGCAAGGCCTTCGTAAACCTGCTGCCCATTGAGCCCGGCGAAAGCATCACCTCGATCCTGCCCTTGCCGGAGGATGAGGCCACCTGGGATCAGTACGACGTCATGTTCTCCACCCGCTCAGGCGGCGTGCGACGCAACAAGCTCTCGGACTTCGTGGGCATCAAGCGCAACGGCAAGATCGCCATGAAACTGGATGAGGGCGACTCCATCATCGGGGTCGGCGTCTGCAACGCCAAGGCCAATGATATCCTGCTGACCACGGCCCTGGGACGCTGCATTCGCTTTGCCACAGAGGAGGTGCGGGTCTTCGCCGGCCGCGAATCCACCGGCGTGCGGGGTATCCGGCTGGCCGAGGGCGACAGCGTCATCTCCATGGCCGTGCTGCGCTCGGTGGACGCCACCCCTGCCGAGCGATCGGCCTATGTGAAGCACGCCAACGCCATGCGCCGCGCCGTCTCCGGCGAGGGCGAGGAAGTTGAGGACGTCGCGCCGGACGATGAAGAGGAAACCGGCGACGAGGCCCTGTCCCCCGACCGCATCGCGGCCCTGGGGGCGGCCGAGGAGTTCATCCTGACGGTCTCCACCGAGGGCTATGGCAAGCGCAGCTCGGCCTATGAGTTCCGCCGCACAGGCCGGGGCGGGCAGGGGCTGTTGGCCCAGGACCTCACCAAGAAGGGCAAGGGCGGGCGTCTGGCAGCCTCCTTCCCGGTGGAGGAGTTCGACGAGATCCTGCTGGTCACCGACCAGGGCCAGCTCATCCGCACCCCGGTCACCCAGGTCCGGGTCATCAGCCGCAACACCTCCGGCGTCACCATCTTCCGCACCGCCGACAACGAGCACGTGGTCTCGGTGGAGCGCCTGGCCGACCAGGGCGGGGGCGAGGCACCCGATGACGAGCCCGAAGCTGAGGCCACCGCCGAATAGACCGACCTCATTGTGGCCTTCGATGGGCGGCCTAGGCATCGGCCCTTCGCGGGCCGTCCGACCTCTGTCAGGCCACCGTAGCACGGCGATAGGCGTCGTTGGCATGGCCCCAGGAGAGCCCCTTCATAACGGCGATGACGTAGTCACCAGCCTTGGCACCATAGTCCATCTGATAGGCATGCTCGTACATGTCCAGGACCAGCAGAGGCGCGCCGTCGGCCAGGGTCATGGTGTGATCGGCAGCCCAGCTGTTCACCAGGCGACCGTCGCGACGGCTATAGGTCAGTTGCACCCAGCCTGAGCCACCGCCCAGCGCCTTGCCCATCCCGGAGAACTCCGCGCCCCAGCGGGCCTGACTCCCGAAATCCCGCTCGATGGCCTGGGCCAGGGACGGGCTGGCCGCTACCCCGCCGGTGAGGCCGGCGAAATAGATCTCGTGCAGGATCATGGAGTTCCAGGCGATCAATTCCTCGCGCTTCAGACCGTTGAGCATGAAGCCCGGCGCACTGGCCGGGTCGACCTTGGCAAACTCCGCCCGGATGGCCCCCAGGCGTTTGACGGCGCCGACATAGTTGTTGTCGTGGTGACTGACCAAGAGCCTCTCCGACAACCCCGGCACCGCCTTCGGATCAAAGGGCAGGGGAGCGATGGCGGGTGGCAGAGCGGTCTGGGCCTTGGCAGTGCCTGCCACGGCGGCACTGGCTAGGGCCAACCCGCCGATCAGATGTCGGCGATCAAGAAGGGCTTGGGGCATGGGGCGTCTCCGGCGGGGGGCGAGCTTTTCGGAACTGCCGCCGAGCGGGGGTGCCCGTCAGTCCAGGGGCTCGCCCGACATAGGGTCGGCCCCTTTTTCCCGACTTGCAAGCTGGCTTCCGACCCTCCCGATGCCAGTGCGCGGGAGATTTAGCGCTTGCTTTCATCGCCCCGCCCGGCGAAAGGCGAAGGCAAGAACTGTTGGGGGATACAGGCGAATGGCCACCCGCGTTGGGATCTATCCGGGTACCTTCGACCCGATCCACAACGGCCACACCGATATCGTCGGTCGGGCCGTCAAGCTGGTGGACAAGCTGGTGATTGGCGTGGCCATCAACGCCGGCAAGGGGCCGCTGTTCACCCTCGAGGAGCGCGTGGCTATCCTGCGCGACCACACCTCAGACCTGCTGAAATCCACCGAAGTGATCGTCCAGCCCTATGAGGGATTGCTGATCCATTTTGCGCGCGAAGTAGGCGCCAACCTGATCGTCCGGGGCCTGCGCGCCGTTGCCGACTTCGAATACGAATTCCAGATGACGGCCATGAACCAGCAGCTCGACCGCGATATCGAGACGGTGTTCCTGATGGCCGATCCCAGGCATCAGGCGGTGTCCTCCAAGCTGGTCAAGGAAATCGCGGTGCTTGGCGGCGACGTCACCAAGTTCGTCAGCCCCAGGGTCAAGGACGCCCTGATGGCAAAAGTCGCTGCCGGACGCGGTTAGGACGTTCTCAGACTAGCGGTTCTCATCTCCGGCCATTAGGAGAGACCCCATGATCCGCACTCTCCTGATCTCCTCTGCTGTCCTGGTGCTTGCCGGTTCGGCGCTTGCCGCCACCAAGGCTGCACCACCGGTCCCCACCGTGCCGCCAGAGCCCGGCGTGCCCACCGCTGCCGACTGGCGCACCCCAGACCCCGAGAATGTCCTGGTAATCGACACCAGCAAGGGACGGGTGCTGGTGGAACTGTCGCCGGAAGTGGCACCCAACCACGTCATCCGGGTCAAGGAGCTGACCCGCAGCGGGCTCTACAATGGCCGCGCCTTCTTCCGGGTCATCGACGTCTTCATGGCCCAGACCGGCGACCCCCTGGATACCGGCACGGGCAATTCCGACAAGCCCGACCTCGCCGCCGAGTTCACCTTCCGCCGTGGACCGGCCACGCCCTTTATCCAGGTGGCCGACCAGACCGTGGCCGAGATCGGCTTCATCGGCCCGCTGCCGGTGATGACCCAGAGCTCCATGCTCATGCCGATGACCGCCGATGGCAAGATTTCCGGCTGGGGTCTCTATTGCCCCGGCGTGGCCGGCATGGCGCGCGGTGACGATAACAACAGTGCCAACAGCCAGTTCTTCCTGATGCGTCAGGCCTATCCGTCCCTGGAAAAGCGCTACACCGCCTTTGGCCGGGTGATCTCGGGCCAGGAGGTGGTGCGGGCCATCAAGGTCGGTGAACCGGTGGTGGATCCCGATAAGATGTTGAAAGCCCGCCTCCTGGCCGATATTCCCACCGCCGAACGGCCCAAGGTTCGGGTGATCGATCCCAATAGCGCCTGGTTCAAGGCCGAGGTCGCCCATGTGCGCGGCGCAATGGGGGCCGATTTCACGGCCTGTGCCATCAAGATTCCCTCTGAGGTAAAGTAATGGACGCTGAAAACACCCTGATCCTGACGCTGGAAAGCGGCGCCGTGACGATCAAGCTTCGCCCTGACCTGGCCCCTGGCCACGTGGACCGGATCAAGGAGCTGGCCCGCGAGGGCTTCTATGACGGCGTGGTCTTTCACCGGGTGATCCCGGGCTTCATGGCCCAGGGCGGCGACCCCACCGGCACCGGTTCGGGCGGATCCAGCCGCCCCAATCTGACGGCGGAGTTCTCCAAGGAGCCCCACGTTCGGGGTGTTTGCTCCATGGCCCGCACCAACCAGCCCAACACCGCCAACAGCCAGTTCTTCATCTGCTTTGATGACGCCCGGTTCCTGGATGGCCAGTACACCGTCTGGGGTGAAGTGACAGACGGCATGGACCTGGTGGACGGCCTGCCCAAGGGTGAACCGCCCCGCAGCCCCGGCAAGATTGTCTCCATGAAGGTCGCGGCTGACGCGTGACCCCGGAGCTTGAGGCCGCCTACGCAGAGCCCCACCGGCGTTACCACAACCGTCGCCATATCGAGCAGGGCCTGGCCCTGCTCGAACAGGTTCCTGACCTGATGGACTCGGAACGCCAGGTTCTCACCTACGCCTGGTGGTGGCACGACGCTGTCTATGATCCCCAGGCCTCCGACAACGAGGCGAGAAGCGCGGAGATGGCCAGGCGCGATCTTCGCGACCTCGACGTTTCGCTGCATGCCCGAGAAGAGGTGGCCCGACTGATCGGCCTGACCGCCGGTCATGCGGTGGAGGCCGAGGATCGTCTCGGGGAGATCCTGGTCTCCATCGACCTGGCCATCCTGGCGGCTGCCCCGCTGGACTATG
The DNA here is from genome assembly GCA_031429955.1 of Phenylobacterium sp. Classification (GTDB taxonomy): domain Bacteria; phylum Pseudomonadota; class Alphaproteobacteria; order Caulobacterales; family Caulobacteraceae; genus Phenylobacterium. The sequence goes on from JANPAO010000067.1 coordinate 5,598, forward strand.
ACGCCTACGCCCAAGCCGTGCGCGAAGAGTACGCCCATGTTCCCGACGCGGCCTGGAAGATCGGTCGCCGCCGGGTGATGCAGGCCTTCCTGGACGCCCCGGTGATCTACCCGGACGCCCAGATCCGAGCCCTGTTTGAGGACGTGGCCCGCGCCAATATCGCCCGTGAGTTGGCAGACTTGGGTTAGGACACCCGCGCCAGGGTCACCACCACCGGATAGTGGTCCGACCCCAATTGCGGCCCGCGTTTGACGCTGACTGTTCGCCAGGCCTTGCCCGCATAGACGTGGTCGATGGGCAGGAACGGGAAGGGGATCTTGATCCGCCGGCGCGAAACCTCTCCAGCGGGCCAGGTGAACAGCGCCTTGGTCCGGCGCTCCAGGCCAAACATCCTGTCTTCCCGCCGACGGGAAAAGGACCAGGGCGTGGAGTTGAAGTCTCCCGTCAGGATCATCGAAGCCTTGGGGTAGTGGTCCAGAACCCGCGCCAATTCTTGGCCCTGTCGCTGCTGTACCGAGCCAAAGGTCGGCCAGGTGTAGTGGGCCCCCAGGACCGTGACCTCACCGCCTGCCACGCGATAGGTCCCGCGCGCGATAGGGGGGCGGGGATGCCCCGGCTCCGATGCAGGGGCACCCTGGCTGAGGACCGGGGCCTTGCTGAAGATCATCACCTGGCACTGTCCGCAAACCACGTGATAGACGCGGCGTTTGAGCAGGGCGTCCCGGACAGCCGGGGTCGCCTCCTCGATGACCACAAGGTCAGCATCCTGGTCGGCGATCCACTGGGCGGTGTCGGCAAGGTCGGCATTGCGGCCCCAGACATTGAACTGGATCAGCTTGATCTGGTGCGGGGCGTCGGCGGCTGCGCGGGGGCTGGTGGGGCGAAGCAGCTCCGGCAGGATCAAGGACCCCGCCCCTAGCAGGCCGATGCCCCCGAGGGTGAGGAGCACGGTCCTAAGACGGCCTGCTGCCCCCCACAGGCCATAGGCCACCACCAGGGCGGCCCCGCCAAACCAGAAGGGCGCGAAGTGGGTCAGGACATCGAGACCAGGATGACTGCGCCCACCCTGGGCCATAACGCCGGCGGCGGCGCAAGCCAGCCCCAGCATCAACATCAGCCCGGCAATCAGGCCGGAGGTCACGACTCGCACCCATCTCATTCCTTGCCTCTAACACGGCCTGACGCTTGACGCGTGACAGCGCCCGTGGCCTTCACGCCTCGCCATGCAACTTGACGATTTCGACTTCCACCTGCCCGAGGCCCAGATCGCCCTGCGGCCTGTCAGCCCCAGGGACGCTGCCCGCCTGCTTCGGGTGTTGCCGGGTGAGCCCCTCGCCGACCTCACCGTTGCGGACCTTCCCGATCAGCTTCGCGCCGGTGACGTCCTGGTCCTGAACGACACCCGAGTGATCAAGGCGCGGCTGAAGGGGACACGGCACCGGGAGGCCACCCAGGTGGCCGTCGAAGCCACGCTGCACCGTCGCCTGGCCCCCGATAGCTGGACCGCCTTCCTACGCCCGGGCAAACGGCTGGCGCTGGGGGACCGGATTTCCTTTGGGGGCGCACTGGATGCCACCATCACGGCGGTGGGCGAGGGGGGTGAGCGAACCCTGACCTTCGACCTCGCCGGACCCGACCTGGATGCCTCCATCGCCCTTGAAGGGGCCATGCCTCTGCCGCCCTATATCGCCACGAAGCGCGCCCAGGACGATCAGGATCTGACGGACTATCAGACGGTCTATGCCCGCGACGAGGGCTCGGTGGCCGCCCCCACGGCGGGCCTGCACTTCACGCCCGAACTGATGGCCCGGCTGCAGGCGCGTGGCGTGGAGATGGTCTATCTGACCCTGCACGTCGGGGCCGGGACCTTCCTGCCGGTGAAGACCGGTGACCTGGCCGATCATAGGATGCATGCCGAGTACGGTGAACTGGATCAGGCCGCCGCCGACCGCCTGAACGCGGCCAAGGTGGCGGGCGGTCGGATCGTCTGCGTCGGCACCACCTCCCTTCGGCTGCTGGAGAGCGCCACCGGCGAGGACGGGGTGGTGCGGCCCTTTGCCGCCGAGACCGCGATCTTCATCACGCCGGGCTACCGCTTCCGCATCGTCGATGGGCTGATGACCAATTTCCACCTGCCCAAGTCGACCCTTTTCATGCTGGTCTGCGCCCTGGCGGGCCACACCAACATGCAAGCTGCCTACGCCCATGCCATCGCCACCGGCTACCGGTTCTACTCCTATGGTGACGCCAGCCTGTTGTGGAGAACCGACCCGTGAGCGTCTTCCCCTTCGAGATCACCGCCACCGAGGGCCGGGCACGCACCGGGGTTCTCAAGACCGCCCGAGGTGACATTCGCACCCCGGCCTTCATGCCGGTCGGAACCGCCGCCACGGTCAAGGCGCTCAC
>JANPAO010000068.1:0-6449 GCA_031429955.1 Phenylobacterium sp.
ACCCGCGAACAGACGAAATCCAGCAACTCCTCGCCCATGGTCCCGGGAATGACCCCCTCGCCCTTCGACCGCCAGTCGGGCGTATATTTGAGATCGTAGGACGAATAGGCCAGCCGGCGCCCGCAATCGACAGCCGCTTGCCGGTGCTTGTGATCGTCGCCGTACTTGTCCTTCTCCAGATAGTAGATCAGCCCGTCGGCCCCGCGTTGAAAGCTGTCGACATCGATATAGGTCATGTGACGGGTGTCGACCCAGGTCTCCGCCCGCGCGCCGCCCGCCAGGGCCATCACCACCACCAGCAACCCACCCACGCCACGCATCGCCGATCCTCCGCAGAACATGGTTGGAGGATAAGGCCGCTGGCGCAAATCGCGAAACGCGGCGGTCACACCATCACCGCAACCCCCACCCCCGCTCACCCCGGCGTAGGCCGGGGCCCAGGTTCATCCCGGACCCAGGGGGTGGCCCCAGCCGCTCCCAGCCGCGACGGAGTTGAGGTATTTCATACAGTGGCATCGTAATTCGAAGGGGTTGAGCCAATTCATACAGTGGCACCCTAACTCCCTGATGTAGGGATACTTTCACGCTTTCCTGCGTTGCTAGAGTCGAGCCGTTCCAATTTTCGTTGACATGAAAGGGGGCGCGGACGATGAAAATCAATCGCGAGCTATCCAGGAGCAATTCCGTGTCTCTCGCCTACGACAAGCCCGTTGTGAAAGAGACCACGCATCCTGCGCGGCCTCGTCGGAAGCCTGTGGATATCAAGGCCGTTCACGCCAAAATCTCGGCGCGTTATCCGAAGGTGCTCGCTGAGCTTGCCAAGTGAGCCCGACTGGCTCGCGCCAGACGACATAATCCAGCTCAACGAATTGGTGGTCGAGTACACCGAAGAGCCGCACCTCGTTCGCGACGTGGGATTGCTTGAGAGCGCGGTCTATCGACCTCAGCAGCATTATGCATTTCAGGACGAGCGGGACACCGTGACTTTGGCGGTGATCTTGCTGGTCGGTATCGCGCGCAACCATCCCTTCGAGCAGGGAAACAAGCGGACCGCATTCGAGGCGGCGGCGATCTTCCTCGATCAGAACGGCTTCACGCTTGAGGCACCCGATACAGTCGAATTTGCGACCTTGATGATCGAGATGATCGAGCGAAAAATCTCCGATCAGCAGTTCGAAGACATCTATCGTAGCTATGTGCGACGCGACGATGATGACGAGCTATTCGAGGATCCGCTGTTCTTGAGTGAGGATGAGGCCTGGAATCTTTTGCATCTAGATACGGACGATTGAGGCGGCGGTTACGGGGATGGCGTGGACGGCGCTCGCTAGCGGCATCTACGCGCCATGATGATTGTCGTTGCAGGACATCATCAGAGGAGCACCGTCCGCACCATCACCGAAACCCAACCCCCGCTCACCCCGGCGAAGGCCGGGGCCTAGAGTCATCCCGGAACCAGGGGGTGGCCCCAGCCGCTCCCAGACGCGACGGAGTTGAGGTATTTCATACAGTGGTACCGTAATTGCGCGTAGGGGGCTGCGCAGCGGGGGCAGGTCACCCTTTCCCCCAGCTGCGCCAATGGGCGCTGTCCCAGCCGCTCTTCGGCGGCGTTTGGGTTGAGCTATTTCCTACAGTGGCACCGCAATTCGAGGCCTTTCGGCGTGAGCACCCACTGACTAGGACCTTGGGATTAGACGCGCAGCGGGCTATAAACCACCATGACGCAACTGCTCCAGAACGCCGTCGATGCCCTGGCCGTTGGTGTGGAGGACTATTCCGCTAACGATCCGCGACGAACCTTGTCGGCGGTCAGAAATTTCTATGCCGGGACGCTGCTGCTGGCCAAAGAGGTGCTCTCTCGGGTTGCACCTAAGGCTCACCCAGACGAAGTTCTTGGAGCAAAATACAAGCCAGTCCCGGACGGAAAAGGCGGCGTCATTCATGTTCCAGATGGGCACGCGACAATCGACTTCGCGACGATCGGCAGGCGGTTCAAGGACTTCGGGGTAAAGACAGACCCGAAGCGCCTCGAACAGCTCAACAGGATTCGTAACGACATCGAGCACCGCTACACCATCCAAACTGATGCGAACATCCGCGAGGCCATCGCGACCGCGTTCCCACTGGTGTCGGATTTCTTTCGGGAGATCGGGGAAAGCCCAATCGATCATCTCGGTGACAATTGGCAAATAATGCTCGAAACGACGCAACTCTACGAAGCCGAGTTGAAGCGATGCCAAGAAACTCTGGCGAGCGTGTCGTGGCGCTCCAACGCGTTCACGAGCAAGAACCTTAGCTGCCAGTTCTGTGGCTCCGCCTTGATCGAGCAAGAGGACTCTGCTGAAGACGACCAAGATGCCGTTATCCTCCTTTGCAAGACCTGCGGCGAGGAGCAGGACACCGCGAAGGTAGTCGAAAAGGCGTTGGAAGATGTGTTGGATATCGATGCCTACATCCGAGCCAAAGACGGTGCCGAAGAGGGCCCGCTTTTCACCTGCCCGGACTGCGGGTTAGAGACCTTCGTAGACTTCGAGGATCAATGCGGTGCATGTGGTTACGAGCCAGACGGTGACAGCGAGTGCGCCCGGTGTGGCAACGATATCGAACTGGATATTCGACTGAGCGACGGCGGTAATCTCTGCGGCTACTGTGCGCACATGTCCGAGAAAATCATGCGCGAGTGAGCCGTCAACGTACGTTCGACGAGCGGTTGAAGGATTGGCATCGGGCCATCTGACTCACATTTCCACCCGAAGCCAGATCGACCGCTAGTACCCAGAGTGGGGTTACGGGGTTACGGTGACGCTGCATGAAACAGGAGGTCCGAAGCTGCGCCTCGCGCCTACGAGCGCTGCCGCAACCGCGCTCCGGAAGAGATGGGGTTGAGAAATTTCATACAGTGTCACCGTAATTCCGATAGGGTTGAACAAACTCATACAGTGTAACCGCACCCCCTACCCCAGCACCTCTTCTAGGGTGCGCCTCACCAAGGCCCTGTCGGCTTCGCCCAGCCCACCAAGGTTTCTCAGGATCAAGCGCTGTTCGAGGGTTGCGATTACGGGCTTGATTGCAGATGGCTTGATCAATCCTGCGGACGCCCAGCCCTCAAGCAGGCGGTCGTCGGCCTCCGGCTGAACGCGGCTCGTGACCGCCATAAGCACGACGTCTGGCCGCGTCAGATTGTAGGCTCTCCGGCTGATGACAATCGCAGGTCTCTGTTTGGTTGCGACCTGGCTGGTGAAAGGAAAGGCCACCAGCACGACATCGCCGAACGTGAGGTCGTCGGCGACCACTGGCTCAGAGGTCATCGTAGGCGGCGTCTTCAGGGTTGTCCCATACCGCTGAAAAGGCCGGCTCGCTTGCCGCCGCCATCGACCGCACGATGGAGAGGTGGGCCACCCTCTGGCTTAGGAAGTCCACGAAGTCTTCGACCTCCGCGATGCTGTCAGCCGGAAGCGCAGCGATCTTTTCGATGAGGCTCTTGGCCTGGGCGTCGTCGGCCACGGCAGATGCTCCAAGACGGGTTGGCACAATATACCACACCCCACCCCCCAATGAAAAACCCCTCCAGCGTCTACGCCAAAGGGGCCTTTCAACTCTAACTCAACCCCACCCCCGACCCTCGGCAAGCCCAGGGGCGAAGCGGAGCGTCCTAGTACCCCTGGATCTTGGCGTACCGGTCGCGGTGGAACGCCTGGTTCCCGAACGCCGCTTCGCAGGCCCGGGCGCGCTTGAGGTAGAAGCCGGCGTCGTGGGCGTCGGTCATGCCGATGCCGCCGTGCATCTGGACCATTTCGTTGGAGACCAGGTGGAAGGTGTCGCCCATCTTGGCCTTGGCCAGGGACACCAGTTCCGGCACGTCGGGGGTGCCGGCGTCGATGGCCTGGAGGGCGGCTTCTACGGCCGAGCGGGCCAGTTCCAGGTCGGTGAACATCTTGGCCGCGCGGTGCTGCAGGGCCTGGAAGGAGCCGATCACCTGGCCAAACTGAACCCGGACCTTGAGGTAGTCCAGGGTGGTCTCAAAGGCCTGGACGGCGGCGCCCAGCATCTCGGCGCTGACCCCGGCGCGGGCGCGGTCGAGGACCTTTTCCAGCAGGTCGGCCCCGCCGGTCAGGGGCTCGGCGGCGGCACCCTTGAACTCGATATTGGCCGCGCCCCGGCTGTCGGCCAGGGCCAGGCGGGTGCGGCTGACACCGGCGTCATCGCCGGCCACCAGATAGAGGCCGATGCCGTCAGGACCCTTGGCCGAGACGATCAGCACGTCGGCCTTGAAGCCCTCCAGCACGAAGCTCTTCTTGCCGGTGATCTTGCCGCCGGCAAAGGTGGTTTCCACCTTGGACGGGTTGTGGTGGGCGCCTTCGTCGACGGCCAGGGTACCGACGGCAGTGCCTTCGGCGATCTTGGGCAGCCAGGCCGACGTCTGGGCGTCAGAGCCCCCCAGCACCAGGGCTGAGGCCGCGGCCACGCCCGAGGCCAGCAGGGGCGAGGCCGTCAGGGTGCGACCCAGTTCTTCCAGGATCAGGCCGATGGACAGATAGCCAAAGTCCGACCCGCCGTATTCCTCCGGGATGATCACCCCGGCCCAGCCCATCTCGGCCATCTCGTTCCAGGCCTTGGCGTCATAGCCGATATCCACACCGCTATCGCGCATTTTGCGGAAGGCGGTCACCGGGCTCTTTTCCTGAGTCCAGCTCTTGGCGGCGTCGCGGAGCATGCTCTGTTCTTCGTTCAGAACGGCCATTTTATTCGTTTCCCTATCGATCGTGTTTTTGCGTTTTGAGTGTTGAAGACGCCGCCCCCCACCGCTCATCCCGGCCTTCGCTGGGAGGAGCGGGTGAGGGGGTTGGCGGGGCTGCCGCGCCCTAGTTGTTCTGTGTCAGGTCGGGCAGACCCAGGATGCGCTTGGAGATGATGTTGCTCTGCACCTCCTGAGAGCCGCCATAGATGGTGGTGGCCTTGCCGCCGAGCCAGCCGCGAACGGCCATCAGTTCCTCAGCGGTAAAGTCCTCGCCGCCCCAGCCCAGGCCCTGGTGACCCATGATCTCCAGGGTCAGTTCCGAGCGCTGCTGCATCCAGTGGGTGCCGGCGTTCTTCATGATCGAGGTGGCCGACGACGGTCCGGAATTGCCCCGGGCCTCCAGCATGGCGCGCACGGCGGTCTGCTGGAAGGCGCGGCCTTCCATCTCGTTCTGGATGATGCGGGTGCGCAGGTCGGTGTCGGACAGGCGGCCGGTCTCATCGACCCCCACATAGTCCTTGGCCATCTGCACAACGCCGCGGGAGCCCATGCCGAACCCGCCGCCGCCGCCGGCGCCCGACAGGCCCGAACGCTCATGCTGCAACAGCCGCTTGGCGATGGTCCAGCCACCGTTCAGGGGCCCCACCAGGTTCTTCTTGTCGGCGATGGCATCGGTGAAGAAGGTTTCGCAGAAAGGAGAATTCCCGGCGATCAGAGGAATGGGGCGAACTTCGACGCCTGGCTGATGCATGGTGAAGAGGACGAAGGAGATCCCCTCATGCTTCTTCGAAGTATCGGTGCGCACCAGACAGAAGCACCAGTCAGCGAATTGTGCGCCGCTCGTCCAGATTTTCTGGCCGTTGATGACAAAGTGATCGCCCTTGTCTTCAGCCTTGCACTGAAGACTTGCCAGGTCAGACCCGGCACCCGGCTCGGAGAAGCCCTGGCACCATTGCAGGTCACCGCGAACGATGGGCGGGATGTGCTCCTGCTTCTGCGCCTCGGTGCCGTATTCCAGCAGGGTGGGGCCAAACATCATCACCCCCATACCGCCAATGGGGTTGTAGGCACCTGCGCGGCCCAGCTCCTGCTGGATCACCCGGGCCTCGGCACCCGACAGGCCGCCACCGCCATAGGCCTTGGGCCAGGTGGGAACGCCCCAGCCCTTGGCCCCCATGGCCTTGCGCCAGGCTTCCTGCTCCGGCGAGGGCGTCGAGCGCTCCTCCCGCATCATCGGATTGGGGGCTCCCTTCAGGCCGGCCGGGAAGTTTGCCGCGATCCATTCCCGCGCCTCGGTGCGCAGGACGTCCAGATCAACGCCGCCAGAATCTGCCATCTAAAAAATCTCCTTGATAATCAGGTCACTCAAAAGGAATTCCATGCGTCCCTCCGCGAGATGACGCAAGCCTGCTTGTGATGGCTCCAGATCCCCACCCTACCTTGAACGTCATCCTCGGGCTTGTCCCGAGGATCCATGATCCCCGAGGTCCAGCAAGGAACACGCCCGTCACCGCCGCACCCATCCCCGCAATCGCGGAGATCATGGGTCGCCGGAACAAGCCCGGCGATGACGTGCAGGGGTTGGGATCGCCCCAGATCCTCCCCCAGAAGGGGAGCATCTGGCTTCTCAGATCCTCCCCCAGCGCGCAGCGCGATGTGGGGGAGGTGGCGCGGGCCGGAGGTCCGTGACGGAGGGGGATCGCCGTGGGCG
>JANPAO010000069.1:0-4435 GCA_031429955.1 Phenylobacterium sp.
GCCATTGTCATGGCGCTCCTACCCTGCGCGGCAATGGGCGAATGGCTCGGATACCGCCGAGTCTTTGTCGGCGGCGTTGTGCTCTTTGCCTGCGCCTCTGCCTTTTCGGCAGTGGCCCCATCCCTGGCCTATCTGGTCGCAGCCCGGTTCCTCCAGGGCCTGGGGGGCGCGGCGGTGATGGCCTTGGGGGTCGCACTCCTGCGGTTCTCGGTTCCCAGCGGGAAACTCGCCGCTGCCATCAGTTGGAACGCCCTGACCGTCGCGCTCGCCACGGCTGCCAGCCCAGCGCTTGGGGCTCTGATCCTTGCGGGGACGAGCTGGCATTGGCTGTTCCTCGTGAACATTCCGCTGAGCGCGCTGGCTCTGCTGGCAGCGAGTTGTCTGCCACGCGTCATTGGCAACGGGAAACCGGTGGATGCCCTCAGCGTGACACTGAATGGAATCACCTTTGGAGCCCTGGTCCTCGCCGCTGAAGTTCTCGTCAGGAACCCAGGCTTGGCATTTCTCCTGATCGTCGCTTCCGGGTCGGCACTCATGGCGCTCATTCTCCGAGAATCGCGGAAGTCGGTACCGATGATTCCCATCGACTTGCTGCGGGGAAGAGTCTTCCGGATCGCCGTAATCGCCTCCGTCTGCTGCTTTGCGGGTCAGACCGCTGGCCTGGTGGCCCTGACCTTTTACCTGCAACACACGCTTGGACAGACGCCTCTCATGGTGGGGGCCTTCATGACACCCTGGCCCCTGAGCGTCGCGGCCAGCGCCTTGATCGCAGGTCGCCTTTCGGGGCGCGTGCCGACCGCGTGGCTATGTGCGATGGGCGGTGGGTGCCTCGCACTGGGTCTGGCGGCGACGGCGCTGTGGCCGCCACAGGCCGACCCACGGCTGATCGTCGTCTTCGCCGTCCTTTGCGGCTTGGGATTTGGTCTCTTCCAGACGCCGAACAACCGCGCAATGTTCCTCTCGGCACCTCGGGAACGAAGCGGTGCGGCTGGCGGAATGCAGGGGACCGCCCGCCTCACGGGCCAGACCGCCGGCGCGGTACTCATGACCCTGCTCTTCACCCTGACCCCCATTGCGGTGGCACCTCGGATCGGGCTTGGCGTGGGGGCGGCCTTTGCCCTGATGGCGGGGCTGGTGAGCACTTTTCGGCTTCCGACCGATAAGGCATCCCCAAATGCCCCATCCTAGGCCCGCTCGCACCAAGGGCGACGGCCTGGTCCCTGCCGCGCTCCTCGCCCTCAGCCTTGTCCCGGTTCTCGCCGGCGTCTCACGGATCGTTCGTCTGACCAGCGAGGCTCCGGCTGTCCCGGACGACGCACGATTTCTCGCCTCGCCAACGCCTGTGGTGATCCACATCCTGGTGGTCAGCCTCTACTGCATCCTCGGAGCTTTCCAGTTTTCCCAGGGCATTCGCCGCAAGCCCTGGCACCGCATCGCCGGCCGAATACTGGTGCCCTGCGGCCTCCTGGCTGCGCTTACCGGGCTCTGGATGACGTTGTTCTATTCCCCAATCTCCACCGACAGCCAGCTCCTCTATGGGCTGCGTCTGGTGGTGGGCACCGCTATGCTCGGGGCGATCCTTCGGGCCGTACACGCCATCAGCCAGCGAAACTTCCAAGCCCATGGCGCGTGGATGATCCGAGGGTACGCCCTCGGTCAGGGTGCCGGAACCCAGGTTTTTACCCACCTGCCCTGGCTTCTGTTCATCGGAACGCCAGGCCCCACCAGCAGGGCCCTGCTTATGGGTGCCGGCTGGCTCATCAACATCTTGGTGGCCGAATGGGTGATCCGAAAATGGTTGTCTGAGCCGCGCGCAGGGTCGTGATCTTGGCGGGGCGCATCGGGCCGCCCGTTGGCACGGGCCGCACCGTCCAATATCCCCATTCCCGGAAGCCCCGGTCTCGACACAGACCCACATCACGAATTTGAGCCATGCCGACCTTGCAGATCCCTCCGTCGGCCACCCATTCCATCGACCACGCCCGCGCCCACCTGGAGTCCCTGGGCTGGACGGAGGTGGGTTGCGGGGACTGGTCCTGGGTCTTTGGCGACCCCAGCGGCGCTCTGGCGGCGCGGATCACCGCCTTTGATCCGGCCTACCAGATGTTTGCTGAGGCCTGCCTAAGGGGCATCTCCAATCGGTGGCTGCCCCGGCTCCACCAACTCACGCCCCTGGGGCGCAACGGCTATCTGGTGGTGATGGAGCGGCTTTGGCCGGCTGATCAGGCGGCCGCCGAAGCCCTTTGCGCGTCCATCGGCATCGGCAACCACACCGGCTGGACGCCACCGGAGGGCGTCGGGCCCCTGGTGGCGGAAGGCCCGGACTTGGCGCATCTCCGCCAGTTTCTCACCGACCTGATCGCCGAAGGTGCCGCCAAGTTCCAGCTCTGGGGTGGCTCCGACATCCGTCCAGGCAACATCATGGCCGACGCCAGGGGCCAACTGAAAGTCGTCGACCCGGTCTTCGTCAAGGGCCTCGATATCGTCACGGCCATCAGCCAGGGCCAAGTCGACCGGCTGGCCGACTTCACCCGCAGCCAACTTCAAGACTTCCTCACCAACCCGCCCTTCAAGCCGGGGGACGAGCTGGAAGCCCTTCGCGAGAAGCTGGAGGGCTTGGCCTCTGCACTCGGCTGCGGGTCGATGAACCCGTAAGCCACCCCGGCGCTCTCCTGGGTCAGAGCAGGAGCGCAACTCCCGCCCTGCCGCACCCCTAACTCCGGGGCGACCCTGCCCCCTCGGTCCTTTGGCACGCGGTATAGATCGCCAGCGTCACAGCCGTCTTCTGGTCTGCGGTCGCATTGGTGGCCTGGATGACCTCAACAGCCTGCCGGGCCTTCTCCAGGCAAGTCGCGCCATAGACGCTGCTCATACTGCCGGCCAGGACCTGGGAGGCGACCCCGGTGGAGAACATCTTGCCGATACTCAGGCTGGCGCTGACCTTAGCCTTGTCAGCGTTTACATCACCCTTTCCATCGGCCTTGCCATCAAAGGTCCCAAAGACTGAGAGGGCGTCGTCCCGCACCATCCCATTCTTGATGGCGTTCTCGGCCAGGGCCGCCTCATAGGCCCTTAGTTTGCGATCCAGTTCCGCCTGCGCCACGGGCAATTCGGCCTTTAGCTTATCGACCAAGGCCATGTTGGACGCCGCCCGGCTTGCGGCGTCGCTGGCCTCCTGAACCTGGCTCTGGGCTTGGCGAACGATCTCAGGGGCCGAATCTGCCGGCAGTGCATTTTGCGCGTCGCGCTTGTCGGCGAGCCGGCCCGCCAGAACCTGGTCGAGGTCAGCCTTGGACTTGGCCGCGTCCAAGGCCCGCGACTTCTCGCCTACCGCTGCCGCCGCGCGGTCGCGATCTTCTTCCGCAGCCTTAAGTCGCAAGGCCGTGGGAGAACTATCATTGGTCTGGGTGCTCGTGCCAAAGACCCGCATCATCTTGAACTGTTCGCCCCGGCAGGCCGTCATGTCCTGGTTCAAGCCCCCTCGGCAGGGTAGGGCCACCACCACCGGCACATAGGCCGAGTCCACCTGCTTGCTGCCCAGGTTGAGGCTGATCCCCGGCGTCTCGGTGGAGGTTGCGGACAGGTCCAGGCCAAAGCTGGATTTCGATGAATAGACCAGCGGCGCCTGTTGCAGTGGTGAACAGGCCCCCAGCGCCGCCAAGGCCAGGCCTAGGGTTGCGCCCAGGCCTGACCTGGCAATCTTGAAATGATGCATATGTCGCCTCCCTGATGTGTTGCAGCGAGCGCCTGAACCTGCCGATCCCGCACAAGGGATGGCGACGCTCCAAAGAATATGACCCGGCAATCGGAGGGGTCGCTGACGGCGGCCCAGGACTCGTTTCGGTAGCCCAGTGTCAGGCCATTGGCCCCGGGGGCGAGGCCAAACCCCCGGCTGGTGACCACCATCGCCACCGCGCCCGGGGCCGGAACCACTTGCAGGGGCGCAAAGGCCCAGCTGCGGGTCACCTTGCTGGCCCCGTAGACCTGGATGGAGGCGCAGCCCACCAACAAAATCTGGGCGAGCAAAAGCGCCAGACCCATCGCCAAGGGCCCGTTACGCGTTCCGCGCTGATCGACCCCAGACCCCACGACCCTGCCCCCGAACCCAACCTAACTCAGAGTGAGATGCGCGCAACTAAAATACACGCTGAAGGTGCTGATAGGAGAAGCGATTCAGCACGCCCTCTTCCCCTCCCCCATCCCCTGAGCCTACAGTCCCCGCAAGACCAAGAAAGTGCCTGGGAGGACGTGCGTATGGCGATCGCCACTTCGGCCGGCGACAAGCCGGTCTATTCCGACAGCTACAAGGGGGTGGTGCTGGGCCTGCTGGTCACCGCCTACACCCTGAACTTCGTTGACCGGACGATCATCTCCACCATCGGCCAGGCGATCAAAGTCGATCTGAAGATCTCCGACACCCAGCTGGGCCTGCTGG
>JANPAO010000070.1:0-2817 GCA_031429955.1 Phenylobacterium sp.
CTCGACGTGTTCACCGATCGGAAGTTCGGCGGCAATCCCCTGGCGGTGTTCACCGATGCTCGCGGCATGAGCGACGACCAGATGCAGTCCCTGGCGGCCGAGATGAACCTGTCGGAGACCACCTTCATCCTGCCGCCAGCCGACCCGGCCCACACCGCCCGGGTGCGGATCTTTCATCGCAGTGGCGAGATGCCCTTTGCCGGTCACCCCAGCATCGGCACCGGCTATGTCCTGGCGACGATGGGGCGTGAGGGCCCCCTGACCCTGGAGATGATCGCAGGTCTGGTGAAGGTGGAGATCGACCGCGACGCGACCGGCACCCCGACCGGTGCGGTGATCGCTGCTCCCCAAGCCCTGACGACCGCTGGCGACATTCCCGCCGCCGAGGTGGCCGCCTGCGCCAGCCTGGCGGTTGGCGATATCCTCCTGGGCGCTCACGCCCCGGTCCTGGCCACGGTCGGGGTTCCCTTCATCATCGCCCAGGTGGCGCCCGAGGCCCTGAGCCGAGCTGAGCCGGACGTAGCGGCCTTTCGCAGGGCCGAGGGCGCGCGGCCCGACCTCGCCGGACGCTATTCTCTGTTGCTCTATGTTCGGGAGGGCCAGGCGATCCGAGCCCGCATGTTCGCGCCCCTGGCCGGCACCCATGAAGACCCTGCCACCGGCAGCGCCAACGCCACCCTGGCGGCTCTGCTGGTCTCCCTGGACGGGGTGTCAGAGGCCGCCTTCACCATCAGCCAGGGGGTTGAGATGGGCCGCCCCAGCGCTCTGGCGGCCACGGCCCGCGTCACCCCCGATGGCGTGCGCGCCACTGTCGGCGGGGGTTGCGTGCCGATGTTTCGCGGCGAGGTGACCCTCTAACCGGTGCCTTATGAACCCTTGTGCTTGCGGCGCAGGGGGCGATGCGCCAGATAGGCCCTGAATAGCAGGAGAGCGGCCCACCATGGCGCGGACACCCAACTACAGCTTCGAGCGGATGGAACGCGACAAGGCCAAGGCCGCCAAGGATGCCATCAAGGCTCAGGCCAAGGCCGACAAGAAGGCCGCCGCCGCTGCCGAGAAGGCCCCTCGGGACTAACCCCTTTAAGCGGGTATCCGCACCGGCAGGTATTCGTAGCCCTTCACGAAGTTGGACGTCAGGCGACGCGGAGCCCCCATCACCTCGATGAGGGGGAAGCGCTTGAGGATCTCTTCCCAGACCACCCGCAGCTGCATCTCCGCCAGTCGCTGGCCGACGCAGCGATGCACACCGAACCCGAAGGCCACATGCTGGCGGGGGCGTTCGCGGTCGATGATGAAGGCGTCGGGGGTTTCAATGGCGCTGGCGTCGCGGTTGCCCGAGACGTACCACATCACCACCTTGTCGCCCTTCTTGATGGTCTTTCCGCCGAGCACCGCATCAGCCGTGGCCGTGCGCCGCATGTGGGCCACCGGGCTCTGATAGCGGATGATCTCCGGCACCATGCTGGCGATCAGGTTCGGATTGGCCCGCAGCTTGGCGTACTGGTCGGGGTGCTCATTGAGCGCCAGCAGACCGCCGGTGATGGAGTGGCGGGTGGTATCGCTACCGGCCACGATCAGCAGCACCAGATTGCCGATGAACTTGTAGGGGTCCCCGCCGCCATTGGTGGCCGGGTCATGGGCCAGCATGGAGATCAGGTTGTTGGCCGGGGGCGCCGCGGCCCGCTCCATCCACAGGCCCACCATCTTGGCGAAGGTGGCCATCAGCTCGGCCTGGCGCGCGGGTTCGCCGGCCGGAGAACCGCCCCCCAGGATCGGGGCGGCCAGCAGCAGGTCTGAGGCCCGTGGCAGCAGGCCGCGCTCCTCGAAGGGGAAGTCCAGCAGGGTGGCCAGCATCTGGCCGGTCAGTTCCACAGACACCTTCTCCACGAAGTCGAAGGTTTCGCCCACCGGCAGTTCATCGAGGATGGCCGCAGCTCGGCTGCGGATCAGCGGTTCCAGTGCCGCGATGGAGGCCGAGGCGAACATCGGACTGACCACCCGCCGCTGGTCTTCATGCCTGGGGCTGTCGAGGCTGATGAAGCTGGTACCCGATGGATCCTCGAAGGAATCCCCCAGGGCAATGCCGCCCAGCTCCGAGGATGAGGAATAGGTCGTATGGTCGCCGTCCACCGTGACGATGTCCTCAAACCGCGTGACCGACCAATAGGGGCCAAAGTCACTGGCCTGGCAGTAGTGCACCGGGTCCTCGGCTCTCAGCCGCTCGAACCAGGCCCAATGGGTGTCGGTGCGAAACAGCTCCGGGTCCCCGACATGAAAGTCGGCCAGGGGGGTGGCATAGGCCCGGGCGCGGGCCTCCGCAGCTATCTGAGACGCACCGTCGGCCATCTGCCACTCCCTAAATTTCCGGTCGCGAGCCTGACCGACCAAGGCCTGATCAGAGACCATCAGCGCGCGCCTGTCTATCGCCCCTCAATCCAGTTCTCGCCGACGATGCTTCATCTGGGCCCGCACCGCCTTGTTGCGCCCGATCCAGATCTTTCGGGACTGCGCCCGGAGCAGGGGATCGTCCTTGGCCTCCAGGTGGGCGAGCTCCCGTTGCAGCTTGCCAAAGCTCCGCCAGCGGTCGGCATCGAGCGCGCCGGACTCCAGGGCTTCACGCACCGCGCAACCGGGCTCGGTGCGGTGGGCGCAGTCACCAAACCGGCAACGGGCGGCCAGGGCCTCGATGTCGCCGAAGGTCGCGGCAACCCCGGCTTCATTGTCCCACAGCCCCAGCTCGCGCATACCCGGGGTGTCCAGCACCAGGCCGCCGGAGGGCAGCAGGATCAGCTCGCGATGGGTGGTGGTGTGGCGGCC
>JANPAO010000071.1:0-8067 GCA_031429955.1 Phenylobacterium sp.
CCTGCGCCACTTTGTCTCCCGCCGGGCCTTTGACATCGAGGGCCTGGGGGAGAAGCAGTTGAGCGCCTTCTATGAGCGCGGCTGGATGGTGGAGCCGGCGGACATCTTCCGACTGGCGAGAGACGAGGCTCGGCTGGAGGAACTGCGCGGCAGCGACGGCTATGGCCAGACCAGCATCGCCAACCTGGTGGCCGGGATCGATGCCCGTCGCCACATCCCCCTGGACCGGTTCATCTTCGGCCTGGGGATCCGGCACATCGGCGAGACCACCTCCCTGGCCCTGGCGCGACACTATGAGACGGTGGAGGCCTTTACGGGCGCCGGGGTCGTGGCGGCGCAGCAGCGACCTGGCCCTGACTATGTGGCGCTCTCGACCCTGGAGGGTATTGGCCCCACGGCGCTTGAGGCGATCCTTGCCTGGGCACGGAGCCGACCTGACCTGCTGATCCCCGCTGCGGCCTCGCTGGACGAGCGCCTGCGCCTGTCGATCCCCAAGCTGAACCGCACCGCCCGCCAGGCCCTGGTGGATCTGTTTGGCGACTGGGACGGGTTTGAGACTGCGGCCAGCCTTGGTGCCGCCCAGGCGCCGGGCGAGGAATTCCTGGAACTGGCCTCGATCGACAGCGTCGGGGTGGTGGCGGCCCGGATGATCGCCGAGTTCTTTGGCGAGACCCACAACCGCGACATGGTCGCCAACCTGGCGGCCGAACTGCGGGAGGTTCAGGCCGTCGCCAAGCCCAAGACCGACACCGCTGTGGCCGGCAAGACCATCGTCTTTACCGGAGCGCTGGAGAAGATGACCCGCGATGAGGCCAAGGCCCAGGCCGAGGCCCTGGGCGCCAAGGTCTCCGGCTCAGTGTCAAAGAAGACCGACCTGGTGGTGGCCGGCCCTGGCGCAGGCTCGAAGCTGAAGACCGCCACGGAACTTGGGATCGAAGTGATCAGCGAGGACGCCTGGGTGGCCCTGGTGGGGAGCTAGGCTCGCGCACTGACGATCCAGGTGGCGCAGGCGATCTTGACCCCCTCAGGGCCGTCGTGCTGGGCTAGGCTCTTGCGGACCGCCGCGATCACGGCCTCGCGGTGATCGGGGTGCTCCCGCAGCACCGCCCCCAGGGGGCCGACCTTGAGGGCGACCGTCAGGGTCTGGTCGAGATCGCCGCTACCGATCTTCTGGTCGTGGCCGGTGATGGCGATGTCGGTGAAACCAGCCGACGCCAGGATTGTCCGAACCCGCTCCGCATCGGCAAAGGCAAAGGGGCCTGGCGCGTGGGGATCGGTCGCCACCGGCGGCGATGGCGGCAGAAGCCTGGCGGCTGCGGCCATGGGCAGGGTCATGAAGGGGTTCTCAGCCGGAGCCCGCCAACAGACGAAGGCCAGACGACCACCAGGTTTCAGGGCGCGGCGGATATTGGCGAAGGCCGCCGGGGGATCGGCGAAGAACATCACCCCGAACCGCGAGAAGGCGGCATCGAATTTGGCAGCCTCGAAGGGTGCGACCTGGGCGTCGGCCTCCTGGAAGGCCACGTTCTTCAGGTCAGCGACCCTGCCTTGGGCGACCTCCAGCAGAGGATGGGAGATATCTACCCCCAGGACCGATCCGTTGGGCACCACCGCCTGAGCCAAGGCCAGGCTGGTCTGGCCCGAACCACAGCCGACGTCCAAGACCCGCTCACCAGGCATAGGTGCCAGGATGGCCATGGCCCTCTGACCCAGGGGCTCGAGTTGCTGGTCCAGGCGATCCTGCAGGCTGGCCCAGGTCTCACCGGCCCCGGCGTTCCAATAGGCTGCTTGGTCGGGGTTGGCGGGGGTCGTGGTCATGGGCTGCCGATCCAAGTCTAAAGCGGTGCGCAGGCCTGCGTCAGCCACGATTGGATGTCAGCAGGAAGCCTCGGCCCGACCACGGCCAGGACGCGGGCATGGTAGGCGTCCATCTGGGCGCGTTCGGCGGGGCTCAGCAGGTCCAGGTCGATCAGGCGGCGGTCGATGGGGGCCAAGGTCAGGGTCTCAAAGCCCAGCATCGGTCGCTCGCCACCGGGAATGGGCGCGGCCTCGGTGACATATTGCAGGTTCTCGATCCGGATGCCGTAGGCCCCGGCCTTGTAGTAGCCAGGCTCATTGGAGAGGATCATGCCCGGCAGCAGGGCCACGAAGTTGGGCAGTTTGGAAATCCGCTGCGGCCCCTCATGGACCCCCAGATAGGCACCCACGCCGTGCCCCGTGCCGTGGTCGAAGTCCAGGCCCTGGGCCCAGAGCGGCGCGCGAGCCAGGATGTCCAGGGCCGAGCCGGTGGTGCCGGCCGGGAAGCGGATGGCGGCCAGGGCCAGATGGCCTTTGAGCACCAGGGTAAAGCGCTGGCGCATCTCGGCACTGGGTTCACCGATGGCCACGGTGCGAGTCACATCGGTGGTGCCGTCCAGATACTGGGCGCCGGAGTCCACCAGCAGCAGGGAGCCTGAGACGGTCTTCTTGTTCAATCGGGTGGTGGGTCGGTAGTGGACGATGGCGCCGTTGGAGGCCGCTCCCGCGATGGTGTCGAAGGAGAGGTCCTTCAGCGCCCCGGTGGCCTGGCGGAAGCCCTCCAGCCGGGTCACCACCTCAACCTCGTCGGGCAGGGTGGTCTGGGCCTCGGTGGCCAGCCAATGGAGGAAGTGGGCCAGAGCCACGCCATCCCGCGCATGGGCCTCGCGGGTGCCGTCGATCTCGGTCCTGTTCTTGGCCGCGCGGGGCAGGGCACAGGGATCATCGCCCCGCACCACCACGGCACCGGCTTCGGAGAGAGCTTCGAAGTACCAGGCCGAGGAGAGGCCGGGGTCCACCAGGACGCGCTGACCCTTCAGATCGGCCAGGGCACCGGGCAGGTCCTCTGGGGTCTCCAGGGTCACCTGATTGCCCAGCCAGGCGGGGAGTTCGGCGGTGACCTTGGCTGGGTCCAGGAACAGGCGTGCGGTGCCGTCCTTGTTGAGGATGGCCTGGCTCAGCGGCAGTGGGGAGCGGATCACGTCGCCGCCACGGATGTTGAACAGCCAGGCGATGGAAGAGGGTGAAGTCAGGATGGTGGCGTCGGCGGTCTTGTCGGCCAGGATCTTGCCGATGCGTTGGCGTTTGTCGGCGGAGTCCTCGCCCGAATGGGCTAAGGGTTGAGGCACGACCGGGGCCGCGGGCTGGGCCGGGCGCTGGGTCCCCCAGGCCTGGTCCAGGGGGTTGGCGGCCACGGGGGTCAGGTTTGCGCCAGACTTGGCGGCGGCGGCCTTAAGCCGGTCCAGGGCATCGGGGCTGTGCAGGCGCGGGTCATAGCCCAGCACCTGGCCGGGACCAGTGGCGGTCTCCAGATAGGCTGGCACCCCGCCCTCCACCAGATCGCGGATTTCAAAGGTGGCCTCGTCAACCTGGTCGCGGACCTGCAGGGTGTAACGGCCATCGACAAAGACTGCCGCCCTGTCCTTCAGGATGACCGCCGCGCCGGCCGAGCCGGTGAAACCCGTGGCCCAGGCCAGGCGGTCATTGGCCGCCGGCAGGTACTCGTTCTGGTGCTCGTCCTCATGGGGGACCAGGAACCCGTCCAGACCCTGGTCGGCCATGGCCTTACGGATCAGGGGGACGTGGCGGGGACCAAAGGTGCGGTCGGTGGTTTCTTCGAAGGTCTGGCGCATGGGGGACATCTAGAGCCTTCGCTGGCCTGTCGCAAAGGGCGGAAATTTGCATCTGGTAGAGAAAGTGGGCTATTTTCCACCGATGGTTCGCGCCCACGCCCAGGCTTGCAGCAATTCCAACGGTCCCGCCGGGGTCGTTCGAAGGCGCATGGCTTGAGCTAGAGCGACCTCGAACCAGACCCCGCCGCCATCGGCCGGGGTCTGGAGAGACCAGGAACCCGTCCGATCTTCCCACATCGGAGCGTTCCCATGACCACCACCCCACCCTGGTTTCCCATCGAGACCGAGCGGCTACTGCTGCGCGACTTCCGGGAAGACGACTATGACTCCATCCACGCCTATGCCACCGACCCGGAGGTGGTGCGTTACATGACCTGGGGTCCCAACACCCCGGAGGTCACCCGCATGGTGCTGGACCGCAACCTGGAACGACAGCGCGCCTGGCCGCGCCAGGAGCTGCATCTGGCCGTCGAGCTGAAGATGAGCGGCGATATGATCGGGGTGATTTCGCTACACGAGGCCCACACCGAAAACAGCGCCTTCGGCTACTGTTATGCCCGCGCCCACTGGGGGAAGGGTTATGGCACCGAGGCGGCCCGGGCCCTGGCGGAGGTCGCCTTCACCCACCTGGGCCATCACCGCATCTGGGCCACCTGCGACGCCCGCAACCATGGCTCCTATGGGATCATGGAAAAGGTGGGGATGCGCCGGGAAGGCCACCTGATCGGGGACACCCTGGCCCACGACGGCTGGCGCGACAGCTATGTCTATGGCCTCCTGGCCGAGGAATGGCATAATTATACCCGGATATAATTGACGCGGCCCTGGGACAAGGATATGTCCATCCTCTCCCAACCAAGGACCTGACCGTGGACAAGCAGAGCCGCAAGGCGATCACCCAGACCTATAAGGACCGCAAGGTCCCGGTGGGCATCTTCACCCTGCGCTGCGAACCGACCAACGAGGTCTGGGTCGGGGCGAGCCGCAACCTGGAGGGGGCGGCCAACGGGGCGATGTTCAGCCTACGCATGGGGTCCTTCCGCAATGGACCCTTGCAGGCCGCCTGGAAACTCCATGGGGAGGCGGCCTTTGCCTATGACGTGGCCGAGACCCTGGAAGAAGACGCCAGTCCCATCGGCCGGGAGACCTGGCTGAAGGATCGTCTGCGCTACTGGATTGCCACCCTGGAGGGCCGCCCGGTCGTCTTGTGAGACTTCAGTTCCGCCGCAGCACCAGGGTGGCCCAGGCGTCGCGGTGGATGCGGCGGACCAGGGTGAAGCCCTTGGAGCGTTAGGCGGCCAGGACGCGCCGCTCCTGGGTTCGCAGCAGGCCCGACAGGATGGCGATGCCGCCGGGCGTCAGCGCGCCCTTGATGTCGTGGGACAGGGCTACCAGGGGCGGGGCCAGGATGTTGGCGAAGACCAGGTCATAGGGGGCCCTTTGCCGCACCGAGGCGTGACCTAGGCCCGACGCATGGACGAAGCGCACCCTGGCCTTGTTGAGGGCCGCATTCTCGCCGGCGATCCGCACCGAGGGCGCATCGATGTCGGTGCCCACGGCGATGGGCGTGCCGGTGCGGGCTGCGGCGATGGCGAGGACGCCGGTGCCGGCCCCGACATCCAAGACCCGCTGAAAGCTCCTGGCCTTCAGCAGGTCGTGATAGGCCTGGAGGCAGCCCACAGTGGTGCCGTGGTGACCCGTGCCAAAGGCCGCGCCGGCCTCGATCCGCAGATTGACCGTATTGACCGGGGCTCGACCCAGGTCGTGGGCACCATAGACAAAGAATCGGCCGGCCCGGACCGGCGGTAGGCCCGAAAGCGCCATGGCCAGCCAGTCGGCATCGGCCAGTTTTTCCACCAGCACCTTGAGCAATGGATAGAGGGCCAGGGTGGCGGTCAGGCCGGTGATCTCGCCCTCGTCATTGGGAAAGGCGTCGATGCGCCAGATGTCGCGATCCTCGTCCTCCTCCAGGATCGAGTAGGTGGCGCTCTCCAGCATGGGATCGGCGTCGATGGCCCGGGTGGCGGCTTCAGCCACGGCACGGGGGCCACGGGCGATGATTTGAAAGGCGTCCTGCATGGCCCTTCGTCTAGAGGGCCAGGGCGTGAAAGGCGAGGGGCTAAGCTTGGGGCCGTCTCGGAACGGCCTGTGCCAGTTTGGGTCGGATCAGGCGGGGGCCTCGGTATTGGCCGTCGTCGCCTGGCACCACATTCGCGTCTTAGGGAAGGTGCTCAAACCTTACCTGCAACCCCCTGCAGGTATTGGCCGTGGCCGACACTGGCGCAGCTCTTGCGCTGGGCGTTCTGGACCTGCGCGCCAATTGCGCACCCAGGCCTGCGGAGGAGAGCCCCATGACCCCTCGGTCTTTCGAGGACGACACACCCGGCGATCTGCATTGGGCCGAGCTGTTGGCGGTTCAGGTGTTGAACGCCCTGGCCCTGGTCCTGCTGGTGCTGTTTTGGCCGGCTCTCGCGGTGGGGCGTGGGCTGGCGGGGATGGTCCGCGCGATGCACTGTGAAGCCATGGCCCGCCGGTTGACCCGGCCCTGCCTGACCGCCTCCCGCGCAAGCTGAGGCGTCAGGCGCCGACGCGCGCTCTTTCCGTCGCCCGTTCAATCAAATCGGCGATGCGGGGGATAAGGGCGACGGGCAGGTCGTGGCCCATGCCGGGAATGGTGTGGAGTTCGGCACCCGGGATGACGGCGGCGGTGTCGTGCCCGCCCTGGACGGGGACCAGGGGATCGGCCTCGCCATGGATCACGACGGTTGGCACCGTTACGGAGGCCAGGGCTTGCCGGCGGTCGCCGCTGGCCACGATGGCGGCCATCTGGCGGCTGCGACCCATGGGATAGAAGGCCCGCTTGGCATTGGCCCGCAGGCGCTCGATCAGAATATCATCAGGGGTCGGATAGGCGGGGCTGCCGATAGCCTTCTGGCTTTCCAGCCCGTTCCAGACGTGGCGATCCAGATCCACTGCCGGGTCGACGGAGGGCTTGCTGAGCACGGCCATGGCCTCTGGCGTGGCCGGGGGCAGGGCGGGGTTGCCGGTGGTGGACATGATCGAGGTCAGGGATAGGACCAGGTCGCGGTGGTGGACCGCCACCATCTGCGCTACCATGCCCCCCATCGAAGCCCCGACAATGTGGGCCTGGGGGATGCCAAGGGCGCGCAGAAGTCCAGCGCTGTCGGCGGCCATATCATCCAGCAGATAGGGTGCCTTGGGGGTCTGGCCGGCCATTCGCGCGGCATAGATGGCCGGCATGTCCGGCTCGCCGAGCTCTTCGCAACGGTGGGAGAGGCCGGCGTCACGGTTGTCATGGACGATGACCCGGTACCCCCGATTGGTGAGCTCGCGGATGAACTGGGGCGACCAGGCGGTCATCTGGGCGCCAAGACCCATGATCAGCAGGATCGCCTCGCCCTTGTCAGGCCCGTAGACAGCGTATTCGAGGGCGATGCCGTTGGAGACGATCTGGGGCATGGAGGCCTTTCGGGGGTCTGGTCTTGAGGCGACAGCTTTGGAGGCGATCCTTGTCGCAGGCAAGGCTCTCGACGTGTCAGCCCTTCTCGACAAAGCTGTCGATGACCTTTTTCTCGCCAGCCTTGTCGAAGGCGATGGTCAGCTTGTTGCCATCGACGAACTTGACCTGGCCGTAGCCGAACTTCTGATGAAACACCCGGTCGCCGCGTTTGTAGTCGCTGGCCGCGGAGCTTCCGGCCACCAGGCGACCGTCACCCTCGATGACCTGCTGACGACCGGGATGGCTGCCCTGGTAGCCCCGGGACTGGGCGCGCTGCCAGCCGGGGGAGGAATAGCCCGCGCCGAAGGCCGGGGTCTCGTCCCAGCGGCTGCCATGCTGCTGTTGCATGCCAGGCCCGCCGCCGTAGTAGCCGGTCTCTGAGGCGGCCTCGACATTGGCCAGGGGCAGTTCATCCACGAAGCGGCTGGGGAGTTGGCTGGTCCAGCGGCCATAGACCATGCGGTTGGCGACGAAGGAGATCCGGGCCTCCTCACGGGCCCGGGTAATGCCGACATAGCCCAGGCGGCGTTCTTCCTCGAGGCCCTTTTCGCCGCTCTCATCCATGCTGCGCTGGGAGGGGAAGACACCTTCCTCCCAGCCGGGCAGGAAGACCAGGGGGAACTCCAGACCCTTGGCGGCGTGCAGGGTCATGATCTGCACCGCGTCGGCCTGGGGACCGCGATCCATGTCCATCACCAGGGAGACGTGCTCCAAATAGGCCTGGAGGGTGTCGAAATTGCTCATCGACTGGACGAGCTCCTTCAGGTTCTCCAGCCGGGTCTGGGCGGTGGGCGTCTTGTCCAGGCGCAGGGCGTCGGTATAGCCGCTTTCCTCCAGCACCTGCTCGGTGAGCCGGGCGTGGTGCAGGGTCTCGGCCTGTGACCGCCAGCGGTCGAG
>JANPAO010000072.1:0-2190 GCA_031429955.1 Phenylobacterium sp.
GACGAAGAGATGTCGGCCCGCGACCAGATCGAGGCCGCCGAACAACAGCTCTACACCCTGGCTGAGAGCGGCGGTACCAGCCAGGGGTTCAAGCCCCTGGCCGAGGCCCTGCACGGTGCCGTCTCCATGGCCGCCGAGGCCCATAGCCGCGATGGCGGCCTGGCGGGTCTCTCCACCGGCCTGATCGATCTGGACCAGAAGCTAGGGGGGCTGCACCCCTCCGACCTGCTGATCCTGGCGGCCCGCCCCTCCATGGGCAAGAGCGCGTTGGCCGTGAACATCGCCTTCCACGTCGCCCGCAACTACGCCTGGGAACCCCAGCCCGACGGCACCAAGAAGACCGTCAGCGGCGGCGTCGTGGCCTTCTTCCAGCTCGAAATGTCCGCCGACCAGATGGCCATGCGGATGCTGGCCGACGTCTCTGGCGTGTCGGGAGACCGCCTGCGCAAGGGCGAGATCGACGCCGTGGAGTTTGGCCGAGTGCGCGACGCCGCCCTCGAGATCCAGGATGCCCCCCTCTATATCGACGACACCGGCGGCATCACCATGGCCAAGCTGGCGGCCCGCGCCCGGCGCCTCAAGCGCATGGTGGGCCTGGACCTGATCCTGGTGGACTATCTCCAGCTGGTGACCATCGGCGGCGGCGGCAAGCTGGACAACCGGGTCCAAGAGGTCAGCGCCATCACCCAGGGCCTCAAGACCCTCGCCAAGGAACTCTCGGTCCCGATCATTGCGCTGGCCCAGCTCTCCCGCCAGGTGGAGAACCGCGAAGACAAGAAACCCCAACTCTCCGACCTGCGGGAATCCGGCTCCATCGAGCAGGATGCCGACTGCGTCATGTTCATCTACCGCGAGGAATACTACCTCTCCCGCACCGAGCCCCGCGAGGGCACCCCCGAACACCTCACCTGGCAGGACCAGATGGATCAGGTGTCGGGCCTGGCCGAGGTGATCATCGGCAAGCAGCGCCACGGCCCCATCGGCACGGTGAAGCTCTCCTACAATTCCGACCTCACCAAGTTCGGCAACCTGGCCCGCGACCACAGCCGCTACGAACAGCAGAGCCGCGACTGACCCTTTCCCTTGGCCCCCCCAGCCGATAAGGGAGCGCCAATGGCTTTCCCCTCCTCCGCGCGCCTGACCATTGACCTGGGTGCCCTGGCCCACAACTACGGCGTCCTGCGAGACCAGGCACCGGGGGCCGAGGCCGCGCCGGTGGTCAAGGCCGACGGCTATGGCCTGGGGATCGGTCCCATCGGGCGCAGGCTCTGGGCCGAGGGGGCCCGCAGCTTCTTCGTCGCCCGCCTGACCGAGGGCGAGGCCCTGCGCGCAGCCCTTGGCCCCGCCCGCCCCGCCACCATCTATGTCCTGGACGGTCTCACCAGTGGCACCGCGCCGCGCCTGGTGGCCGCAGGCCTGACACCGGCCCTCACCAGCGTGCCGCAGATCGAGGCGGCAGGCAGCTTCGCCGCCGGCCAGGGTCACCCCCTCCCCGTCGCCCTCCACATCGACACCGGCATGAACCGCCAGGGCATCACCCCAGACCAGGCCCACGCCCTGGCCCAGACGCCCGACCGCCTGGCCCATCTGCAGATCGGCCTGGTGATGAGCCACCTGGGCTCGGCCCCCGAACCAGCCAGCCCCCGCAATCGCCAGCAGTTGGACCGCTTCGGTGACGTCCGAGGCCTCTTCCCCCAGGCCCGCGCCAGCCTGGCCGCCTCGGCTGGCATCTTCCTAGGGTCCGACTATCACTTCGACATGGTGCGACCCGGCGTCAGCCTCTATGGCGGCGGCCCAGAGGAGCGCCCCGACTCGCGCCTGAGGGCCGTGGCCACCCTGGAGGCCCCGATCCTGGACATCCGCAATATCCAGGCCGGCGAAACCGTCGGCTACGGCTCCAGCCGCGTCGTCACCCGCCCCACCCGCGTGGCGGTGGTGGCGGCCGGCTATGCCGACGGCCTGGTGCGCGCAGCCAAGGCCACCGGCCAGGCCTGGTTTTCCGGGACCCACCGCCCAATCCTGATCATCACCATGGACCTCATCGTCGTGGAGATCGGCGACACCCCTGCCCAGCTTGGCCAGATGATCGAGCTGATGGGTCCAAATGCCCACATCGACGACCTCGCCGCCGCCGCCGGCACCGTCGCCCATGAATGCCTCGTCCGCCTCAGCCCCCGCGCCGAGCGGATC